>JAJQEL010000006.1 GCA_021201655.1 Erysipelotrichaceae bacterium
CCTTAGTGAACTTTTAATTATTTATTTTGTTCACTTTAGAGAATCATATCAATATGTGCATTTTTTAATCCACACACATCTTTATGATGTGCTAATATAATTATAAGATAAGTTGGTCATTTTATCATACAACGAATTTTTAGGATCTTAAGCGAGAAGTCTCAATCCGAGAGGTTCACACCATAGCTGATCGAAGTATTCACAATTTTTTCTTATGATTATGATTGTATACTTGCAAACAAGAAGAATGGTATACATAATAATGCTAATGGGCCAAGTCCGACACGAAGCAAGCTATCCAGTGATGTTGGATTTATAATGCCACTTATTAGAATCGTTAGAATTATGCTCGCTAGTCCTGATGTCAGTGTGCTAATCAGTTGCAAATCCATTGCTGCAAACAACCATGTGGATATACATATGACCATAATTATATACCAATGGCCATTATACCATGTGATAAATTCTTGATTGCTGCTCATTAAAAATCCTAATACATATATGGCAATAATATTATATATTGACAATATTATCGGATGACCTGTGCATACTATTCCAATTGCTATTAAAATGAACACTATTGCAAGTGCTATTCTTAATATATTCATATTATTCTCTCACCTTTTTAGCAAAGTTATTATACTATATTTTTTTCAAAAGTAGTTACTCATATTCGTATTTCTACATCATTTGATTTCGCAACAATTGCCTCTCGTAAACTATGTAGATTACAATATTCATAATCATTTAAAGAAAATTGAGCTATTTCACCAACTACTTTAATACTTCTATATGCATTATTAATTCATCTCAAACAATTCTCTAATATCATCTTTACTCATAGAAGCTAATCCACCTTCATTATTTTCTACAAAAGTATTAGCTAATTCCTTTTTCTTCTCCTGTAAATCCAAAATCTTTTCTTCCACTGAATCTTTCATAACGAGCTTTATTTCTTGTACTTTATTGGTTTGACCAATACGATAAGCACGATCAGTTGCTTGATTTTGTACTGATGCATTCCACCATGGATCATAGTGGATAACCGCTTGAGCTGCTGTTAAATTCAAACCAGTACCACCAGCTTTTAAAGATATCAAAAAAACCGTCGTTTGATCTTGTTGGAATTTGTCTACTAAATTCTTGCGTTTTTCTTTAGGTGTTTGACCTGTTAATAGATAAAAAGATATACCTCTTTGTTTTAATTGTTCGCCAATTAAATCTAACATTGATGTAAAATTAGAAAATAGCAATATTTTTTGATGATTTGCTTGTAAATTTTCTATTATTTCCAGACAAGCCAGTAATTTTGATGAAGGTGTATGAATATTTTCATAAACCAAACGTGGCTCACAACAAATCTGCCTTAATTTTGTTAGCATGGATAATATAGCAATATTATCAACCTTTTCCTGTTGTAATATTTTCTGCAAATCAGAATTCACTTGAGCAAGATTAGCTAAATAAATCTTATATTCTTCATCATTAAATGATATCAACTGAGTTTTTTCTATTTTATCCGGTAATTCTGTTAAAACATCTTTTTTATTTCGTCTTAAAATAAATGGTGTTACAAGTTTTTTCAACTCTTGTGTTTTTATTTTATCGTGGTTTTTGACGATATCATTTTCATAACGTGATGCAAAGTAATGATAATTAAAGAGATACTGTGGCATCAAAAAATCAAAAATAGACCAAAGCTCTGCTAAAGAATTTTCAATCGGTGTGCCAGTTAAGGCTAGACGGGCATTTGACTTCAGTTTTTTTACACTGCGAGCATTTAATGTTTTTTGATTTTTGATATACTGTGCCTCATCTAAAATGACATATTCAAACATCTTATCCTCATACAACTCATAGTCACGACGCATATAGTCATAACTTGTGACTAATAAATCATAATCCTGATAAGCATCTATCATAAGCTTTCTATTATCAGCGTTTTTAACAACACAACCAACCTTAAGTTTTTTAGAAAACTTATGAACTTCGCTTTCCCAATTATAGATGAGCGATGATGGGCAAACAACTAAACTAGGCAAAGAACTATCAATACTTTCTAATAAGACAATAATCTGCAATGTCTTGCCCAAACCCATGTCATCCGCTAAAATGCCATTAAAGCCACTGTCTCTTAAGGTATGTAACCAAGCTATGCCTGTTTTTTGATAATCTCTTAAAATATCATTATAATATGCAGGTAATGGATGCTCTTTTGTTTCGATATGATCAAAGCGTTCAATTAAATCATTAAAAGATTGCTGACGATTCATTTCAATATATTGATAATTTTCACTATCTTCATTTAACGAGAATGCACGATAAGCATTCATTGTCATATGACCATCTTTTATGTCTTTTGAATTCATATGATAATCTTCAAGCAATTCATTCAGTTCATCTAATTGTGGTGAATTTAAATATAATAACTGGCCATTCTTTAAACGATAAAATTTCTTCTTACGACGATATTGCTCCAAAACATGAGATATTTCATCAACAGGTATTTGATCACTAGCAATATCCAATGATAATAATTGACTTTCTACTTTTACTCCAACCTGAATAGAATAATAAGCTTTATCACCTAACTTTCTTAATTGCGAAGAAACATAAATATCCGCATAATTAGATAAAAAATCTAAACCTTCATTTAAAAATAAATAAGTTCTTTCATCATTTTCATCTAAATAAGCCAAATGCTTGTCATAATCAATATTTCCATAATCACTTATGTACGTTTCTACTAAATCCTGTTGATAATTGGTGATAAAATCCAGATCAAAGCCATTATGAATAGCCCCATTATCATTGATATAATCCAAGCGTAAAGTAATATGATCATCCTGATCGATATCACCATAAAGGTGAATAGTATGATAATCATTCATCATGATATCCAATGGTAATATAATATCAACATAATCCTCAATATTTGATAAAACATATTTAGAAAATGTTGGATATTCCTGCTTTGATACAGGTAATTCACCTTTACTTAAAATTTCCATAAGATTCTTTAAAACCCCTTGATTATCACTTTCGATACGTGTTAATGTTTTTTTGTAATCATAAAGATATAAATATTTTTGACCATAAATATAGGATTCTTTTTTTCTAAAGATAAGATATAATAATCATAATCTTCTTTAACATTGATTTGTATATGTTCATTATCTTTATTTAAACGAAAAGTTGAATAATCATGATCATAATATAAATCAAAGAATGCATCGATAATGGTCTCATCTATTTCTATAGTTTTAGATAAAGTAGTATAGTAATATTTAGAAAAGCTATTATCTCTTAAAGAATTATTGACAAATTTTAGAAATTCAATCTGTTGCAATGCAAAATCATCAAATGCACTTTCATCATGAATAAAACTTAATGCAACACCATAAGTAACTTTCTTTTTTTCTTTAATCTGATTTAGAAATGTCGTAATATTTTTAATAACATATTTCTTTTCGTTACCAACACGATAAGAAATCTTCATATGATTAAATACTGGTTCTAATTCATATTGAGTTTGTTGGAGAATAGTAGATAAGCTTTGTTGATAAAGCTGTTTTTGTTGTTGAATGAATTCTGTAGTTATCTTGGATTTCTGTTTTAGATAAGCTTCACGTTTCCTTTTTTCTTCATTCTCTTTAAAATACTTTATACGGGCTATTTTATCGTCATAGTAAGGAAGTGTGATATTATCAGATAATTTCATCATCACAGCACCAATATGGCCACAAGGGCTTAATTCATCGCAATAATGGCAATCACATTGATAATGGATAAGTTTATCGTTTTTTATTTTATATTGACATTGATTAACATAGCCAAAAGCTGAAACAGTCGCACTTACTTCATCATTATCTACTTTAATATTCATAATATCGCTATTTACATAAAAGATAGTAGATAATTTTTGATTTAATGGATTTTTAATATAGTCATTGATATTCATTATTATTCTCCTAACAGTAACATTAACTCTTTATTTAAATCTTCGTTTGAAAAATACATCATAAGATCATAAACAAATTCCTGAAATTGAAGTGTAGTCACATGACCTCTTAATTCATTTTCAATATCATTTTTTATCCAACTGTAACTATATTTATCAGCACCTTTAATAAGCTTTCTATATTTTTGTTCAAGCATCATTAAATATACCTGATTATTATTATCTTTCATATAATGAGCTAATTCATATGGAATAATACGAGATGGTGAATCCATATAACAATATGCCTGATATTCATAACATTCTAATTCTTTTATTAAATCCTTATAAGTTTTCTCATTCACTTTATCTTTTAAGGCATCCACGATTTCAAATTGTGCTGTTTGCCAATTTTTGCCATACATTTCTTTAAGCTCTTTAAGTAAGGACAAATCATTAAAATCAGTAGCTTGCTGATAATGATCAAGAACATATTGTTGAAACGAATGAATATCGCCCTCATATTTATAAATAGCTACTTCAATATCTTTTAAATCATAAATATTTTTTAATTGCTCATAAAGTCTCTTAACTTCTTTTATATTATTATTATCCAAATTTTGATATAACATAACATATTGATATTCCTGTGTATTCACAGATAAATGTTTTAATAATATTTGCCATTCATTGCTGCTTAATTCACTCATATGATGAATAAAGTAAGTCATTATTTCAGAATTTAGATTTTCATTCATATTATATTCTATATAATTTAAATATAATGGTATAACATCTTCGGATGGTAAATAATTATTGAATTGACAAATCAAAGGAATCATATTGGATAATGATTGATTTTTCATTATTTCTTCTACCCAAGGTAAATAATATGCTTTCGCTTTCTTCTTTGATAAGAATTTACGAAAAGCTGTAATAAAAATTTCTTCAATTTGCGATGTATATGGTGGTGTTAAAGTCATACCTGCATAATCATTCATTAAACCAGTAAGTCCATTCAATGTTTGTTTCATATTATCATAACGACATTGCTCAATTAATTGCTGTGTACGTTGTTTTAAAGCTTCAATAGCTTTATCATATTCCTGCTTTTTATAATAGCCTAAAAACGATGTATCTTCATCACTTGCAAAAACATGATATTCGCTTTTAAGTTTCAAATAGACAGCTGTTTCATGTTCACATGTTTCCCCTTTACGTGCTTTTGGACAAGTACAATTCATTTTTGTTATTTTGCGTTTATCATTAATCATGATAACAACGCGATAATACTGTTTATCTCGTACATTCGCTGCATATAGGTTATTATTTTGTTTAATTGGACTAACCTGATTATTTTGATATAATTGATATCCTCTTTGGAAAGTCTCATCAGATATTTTTTGGCACATATTATTCACCTCTATACCATTATAAACTAAATTATGAAAAAATTATAGATTATACAGTAACGAACATAAAAAAGCGCTTCAAAGAGCGCAACAAATTAATTCATTTTAATATAAAGTTTTCTAGCAATGAATACTAATACAATAGCAGCAACTGCAAAGATAGCTGAGCCAATGAATCCCATTGTATAAGCACCAGTAGCATCATAAAAGCTTGCTGAAATCTTTGGACCAACAAAAGCACCAACACCATAACCAATGAATATTAATCCATAATTACGATTATAGTATTTAGTTCCAAAAATCACTTTAACCATTGGTGCAAACACTACAAGTAAACCACCAAATGAGAATCCCACTAAAGCGATACATAGGATAAAATAAGCATAAGAATGAGCTACTGTAAGCATAAGCATAGATATAGCATTAATAACTAATACCAATAATAATGAATTCCAGCCTTTTAATTTATCATAAATAAAACCAAATGAAATGCGTCCAAACATATTAAATAATGTCATCATACTCACGCATAAGGCTGCATCCATAGCCGATAAGCCAATCTGATTTTGGGCAATAGGTGAAGTAGCACTAACCATCATAGTACCTGCTGCATTAGCAAATATAAACATCAATAATAATACCCAGAAAATTGGTGTTTTGACCATTTGAGGAATATTATAGTTCTTTGTTGGCAATTCCTGTGATTGTTTTGATGAAGGCTGCCAGCCTTCAGGTTGCCAGCCTTCAGGACAAGGAACAATCATCCAAGCCACAACACCAACACCAATCAAGAAAATAATCCCCAAAATCCTGCATGCACTTTGGGCCCCAAAGTTGTCAATTAATAATTGTGCTACTGGCGACATAATAAATGGTCCACATGCAGCACCTGCTTGAACTAGTCCTGATATTGATCCACTTTTATCTGGGAACCACTTTAGAGCAGTTGGTAAACATGCTGGATAAATCATACCAGCACCAGCACCTGCTATAACTCCATAAGCAATATAAAGAAAAGGAATAGTATTTGCAAAGCCTGTTAAAACCCAACCACCTGCAAAAAGGATTAAACCAATATAGATGGCAACTCTTGGTTGTAATTTTTCAGCTAAAATACCACCGATAAACCCTACTGCACAATAAATAAACATATAGATTGTATAAGCCATCGAAAAATCCGATGAACTCCAGCTAAATTGATTGCATAATGGTAATGAAAACAAGCTAAAGAAAGCTGTAGCTGAAGTGAATAAACTTTGTATCCATACGCCTGCAAAAACTCGCCAGCGTGTATATTTCGTAATTGTCACTTTCATTTCCTCCTTATTGCAATGTACCTAAATCCAAGGCAACATCACGACCATTGAATTTTCCTGCCTCTTTGCTTGTACCAAGCCAATAAACCATATTAGCGATATCATCAACTTCCAAAAATGGTACACCATTAAACATTTCTTCCACTGAAGCAAAATGATTTCCTGTCAAATCATTAATAAATTGGACATATTCCATAGTTTCACACATAGGAGTCTTAACTTTTGTTGGACATAAAGCATTGACAATAATCCCTTTAGAACCAACTTCCTTCGCTAAAGTTCTAGTTAAACCAATAATACCCCATTTAGACATACAATAAGTTGCTAATTTTGGTGTTCCATATAATCCAGATGTAGATGAAATATTGATAATACGACCAAAACCCTGCTTTAACATATATTGTGTTGCATATTTATCAGTACGCCACGTTCCGATTAAATTAATATTAATAACCTTTTCTACTTGTTCATCTGTTAATTCCCAGGTATAACCAAAATTAATAATACCCGCATTCGCAATTACCACATCGATACGTCCAAAAGTTTCCCAGGACAAAGCAAAAACTGATTCCATATCAGCTGTAGACGTAATATTACAACGTTGAGCTAAAACTTTAGCACCTCTTTTTTTACATTCTCCAATTGTTTCTTGAAATGACTCATTAGTTGGCTCCAACATATCACACAAAACAACATCAAAACCATTTTCTGCATATTTATAAGCATGAGCACGTCCTTGACCCATAGCACCACCTGTAATCAATACAACTTTTCTTTCATCCATTATTTTTCCTCCTTATGAATTTTCTCACAAGTTCATTGTAAGCTTTCAAACAGTTTGAGAGTCAACCCGCAATTTTTGTGATTTTTTTACAAATTAATCCTATTTTATGCTAGAATAAGGCAAATAAGTTTAAAACAATTTGAAAGTTGGTGTTTTATGTACAATACATATACAATTGGTGAACTTGCAAAAATATTAGATATTACTGCGGAAACTATTCGTTATTATGAAAGGAAAAATATTATTCAACCAATTAAAAATAAAGAAAGTGGATATCGCTATTATACCATGTGGGATCTACATATGATTATTCGTGCAAGATGTTATCTAGGATTTGGCTTTTCAATAGAACAAGTAGCAGAGTTATTACAAAAAGAAAAATTAGAAGATATTGATGATATGTTATCTAAACAAGAAGAAGTATTACAACAAAATATTATTTATCAAATGAATCTTTTAAAAAAATTACGTTTAAATAAATCATTAATCAATGATAAAGAAAATCAGCAGAAACAATTTTCTATGCAAACACGTCCTGGTATATATCGTATTGATACTCAGAAATGTTATACCTTGGATTTAACAAATAAAGAAAGAGAAGAGCTCAAAAAATTATGTAAATGTATTCCTTTTGTCTTTTCAACTGCATTATTTCCTAAGCATTATATTGAAGAGAAAAATAAGGATTTCTTTTTTGGTATTGGTATTGAGGAAGAATATGCCCAACTATTTGATGTAAAAGAAAATGAATACGTGCATTATTATCCACCTCAAACCTGTTTATATATGTCTGTTCCTTCACGTTCTAGCCAATTTTTAACTTATGATGTATTGACTCCTGCATTTGCTTATATGAAAAAAAATAATCTTCAATTATCTGGCGATGTGATTACACAAATTGTATCTATGTGGAAACCAGAAGAAGAATATTTTAATTATCATAATATATGGATTCCTATAAACTAAAAAAAACGCTTTTAAGCGTTTAGAAAATAGTTTGTGCCAAAGCTGGTAAAAAGACACATACGGCCGTAATAACAACCGCTGATATAAAAGCTCCTATCATTGCACAAAACATTGTCTTTTTAAAATCAAGCTTTAAAAATGTCGCCACCGCTGTACCTGTCCAAACCCCTGTTGTTGGTAAAGGAATACCAATAAAAGTAATAAGAGCAGGTTCTTTATATTTTTCAAATCTGGCAATATTCTTATCAATCTTATTATCTACAAGATTAATAAGCCAAGGCAGCCAATTGTGTTTTCTTAATAAATTCATAATCCAGTTAAATAAATAAAAGATAAAAGGCACGGGAATTAGCGACCCAATATATGAAGCAATAAAAACCAGTAAGGGATCGCAGCCCGTAAAAATACCCACAGGAATAGCCCCTCTTTGTTCAATTATAGGAATAGCTGAAATAATCATAACATATATAATTTTTGACATGTTCTATTTTCCTTTCTCATTTATACGTGCCTAATTATACTAAAGCCTATCGTAAATGCAAGTTAAAATTTTTTTAACCATCCTTTTAATTGTTGTAAACGATATTGACTAAAATGATCCTGACAATCTTTATTTTGCTGATAAGTGATAAATAATAATTCTTTTAATTTTGCTGTATCAAAATAATCTTTTTCAAATAATAAAGTTTCAATCATGGCATATTGTTTATCAAAATCATATTGATCAACTAACCAATGATAAATATCATCATATAAAGAAGAATCGCAATGTTTTAAAATATCTTCTAAAATATTTTGACATTCAGTAAAAAACTCATGTTGTTTGACAAGCTTAATTAAGCGTTCATAAATATCCACTACAAGTTCAAAACACTCCCTATTATAACCTAACTGTACCCAGTTATTTAGTTGAGTAAAAACATCAGGTAAATCATCAATAATACGATATTGTTCAAAAATATTCTTAATTCTTTGATGCTCATTATCAAGTGATATATTTTGTGATAATGATATAAGATAATTTTTTAAGTTATCATCTTTGGCTGATAAATCTTTAAGAATTTGTTGTAATTGATGTTTGTCAAAGCTTTCAATGATATGATCCATATTGATTTCGTTATCTTCTTTTTCTATAGGCTTATCATCATAAGCAAATAAAACAGCTGCTAAATGTTTACAATAATTTCCTGATTGATAGTATTGACAATCACAGGTCATGTTTTCTATATGATCCAAATCAATTTCGATATGATAATCATGTTCTCCTTTGACACGTGCTTTCAGATGCGAAGACTTTCTATGCATTTCTAAAATATTATCAGACATATAATAATCATAACCACGATCTAAAATATTTGAAGAAAACAAATCCTGCCATTGCATACCTATCACCTCTTTATTATTATAATGCATTAAAGACATTTTATCAAATCTGTGTTAGAATAGTTGAGAAATGAGGTGTTAAAAATGTTTGGTAAACTCCATGTTGTTATTTCTAGTGAAAAAGAAGAAGATTATGAAATGATAAAAGATCTATTATATAAAATGAATACAGATTTTTCTATTTCACCTATTCGTCCTTATCCATTAGCTAAAGGCTGCAGTGATTTTTATGTTACTTGTAACATGAGTAAAAATGATGTTCAACCTTTATTAGATCAATTAAATAATGATTGGGATGGCGATTTAGATGATTGTGTATGTTATGGTTTTAATACAAAAATGTTTCATCCATTAGTTTATCATTTAGGTTTTATATTATATGATTAGGAGATTTTATTATGCTTATTACAGTATCTCATCTTACTAAATCGAATAATTTAAAATGTATGATAGATGATGTTTCTTTTACTATTAATGAAACTGATAAGATAGCTTTTATTGGCATTAACGGAACAGGTAAATCTACATTACTCAAAATTTTAGCAGGTGAAGAGGATTATCAGGGTGACATTATAAGAAAGAAAGATTTAAATATTTCTTATTTACCACAAAATCCAAATTTTAATAATGATTGTACAGTATTTCAACAAGTATCTGAATTGTTAGAAAATAAAGTCAATGATTATGAAATTAAAAGTATTCTTAATCAATTAGGAATTATTGAACACAATCAAAAGATAGGTGAATTATCAGGTGGTCAAAAAAGACGAGTAGCTTTAGCGATTACTTTACTAAAACCATGTGATTTATTATTATTGGATGAACCGACGAATCATTTAGATAGTGAAATGATTGAATTTTTAGAGAATTATTTAATAAAATGGAACAAAGCTTTATTCATGGTCACTCATGATCGTTATTTTATGGAACGTATCACGAATAAAATATGGGAATTAGATCGTACTAAAATATACCAATATGAAGGTCACTATTCACAATATTTAGAATTAAAGCAACAACGCGAAGAAACGATATTAACATCACAACATAAACGAAAACAATTCTTAAAAAAAGAATTAGAATGGGTACGTGCTGGCGTGCAGGCACGCTCGACTAAAAGTAAAGATAGACTACAAAGATTCCAAGAATTAAGTGCCATTGTTGATCAACAGAAAATAAAGAATATACAAATGATTGACACTGCATCTCGCTTAGGTAACAAGACCATTGAATTAATAAATATCTCTATGAGTTATGATTATTTACTATTTGAACCATTTAGTTATCATTTTAAAAGATTTGATCGCATCGGTATTCTCGGTCAAAATGGCTGTGGTAAAACAACATTATTAAATATTATTGCAGGTACCTTGAAGCCTATAACTGGTAAAGTTGTTATGGGCGAAACTGTCAGAATTGGTTATTTTAAGCAAGGTTATGAAGTAAATGATGATCAAAGAGTAATTGATTATATTAAAGAAACAGCAAATGTTCTACAAACCAGTGAAGGAACACTTACAGCTAAACAAATGTGTGAAAGATTTCTTTTTGACAAAGATTTACAGTATTCTTATATTAATCGTTTATCTGGTGGTGAAAAAAGACGTTTGTATTTATTAAAGACATTAATGAGTGGTCCGAATGTTTTATTATTGGATGAGCCGACAAATGATTTAGATATTATGACTTTACAAATCTTTGAGGATTATTTGGATCATTTTAGTGGCATTATCATTGTTGTTTCACATGATCGTTATTTTTTGGATCGTATTTGTAATGGTTTGTTTGTGTTCAAAAATAAGCAGATTCAATATATGAATGGTGGTTATAGTGCATCTATTTCTATTAGTGAAAAATCCACTAAAATAAAGAAGAAAGATACACGTATAAGACAAAACAAGCCAAAACTAACTTATCAGCAAAAACATGATTTAGAGAATCTTGAGATAACCATTCCTAAATTAGAAAAAGAATTATTGCATTTAGATGAGCAAATGAATGGTATAAGTGATTATAATATACTTCTGCCATTATTAGAAAAACGAAATGATTTAGAAAAGCAAATCGCAGAAGCTAATAATTATTATCTTGAATTATTAGAAATCGAAAGTTAAAAAAAGCGCAAATGCGCTTTTTTTACTGAGCATAAACTGTAATTGTTTGACCCGTTTCTAAAGTTGTGCCTTTAGAAACACTTTGTTCATATATAGTTCCTGTACCTTCAACCTCAATTGTAACATCAGCCATAGTGGCAAAAGCCTCTGCTTCTTTTCTTGACCAGCCTTCCATTGATGGCATTGTTATGGTTGTACCATTTGTTTTTAAGAAAACTCGTGATTCTGATGCTACTTCCGTATTAGCATATGGATATTGACTTAAAACAATATCACCATCACCAATAACAACTGGAGTTAATTGATTAGTAGATAGTAATGATGAAACATAAGATGTGCTTTGATTTGTGTAGGAATCCAAAGTATAACTGCTTGAGGCAACAACTTTTATTTCCTGTTCATTGAGCTTATTTAAAGCAGAACGAACAACTGCCTGTACCAAAGTTGCCGCATTAGTATTATCAGTTGTACCTGATTGATACCATAAAACTATGACAATTTCTGGATCATCATAAGGTGCTAAACCACAGAAACTATGCGTATAATAACCACTTACATAGGCACCATCCTGGGCAATCTGTCCAGTTCCTGATTTACCAATAAGGTGAATATCATCCATATGATATTTATATCCTGTACTGCCTGAAATATTAATAACGCCACTTAATAAATCTTTCATTTCCGCAACTGTCTCTGTTGAATAAATCTGGGCGGAATATTGGGTTGAGGCCTGATAAAGCACTTCATCTGTTTCACTATTAACAATTTTTTCAACAATATATGGCTTAACTGTTTTACCATCATTAGCAAAAGCACTATAGCCTTTTAATAATTGATAAACAGTAACTGTTGACCCTTGTCCAAAACCTGTCGTTAACCATTCCACCACACGCCCATCATTATTAACATAGCCGGCAACACCTGAAGTTGTTGACAAGCCATCCATTTCATCACTTTGGAAAAGGCCTAAAGCTTCATAATCAGCAATTAATGAATCTTTATCAGTATAAGTTGATAAAATATTACATATAGCCGTATTAGATGAATAATAAAATCCTTGTTTAAAAGAAATAACACCCCATCCCTGGCCACTATTATGATCTTTAATTGGACTACTTGAGGAAGAATAATAATAGGTTCCAGAAGTATATGTATCTTCAACACTAAAACCACTTGTACTGCTATCATTAATAGCATTAGCATATACAAAAGATTTAAAGACTGATCCAGGTTCTACAGCTTCATTTAAAAATAAATCTACATAATTTTCTATATCTCTTTCATTTGGATCAAATGAAGGATAATTTGCAACTGCTAAAATAGCTCCAGTTTTAGCATTCATGATGGCACAAGTTGCCTGATCAGCTTCTTCAGCTTCACAAAGCTTTGCAAGCTGTGATGTTAATTCAGTTTGGATATCAGTATCCAATGTTAAATATATATCATTACCTGCTACTGGTGATGTTTCTGAAACAATCCCATTCGGTAATACATTATCATTATTATCAGCAAGATAGATCTTTTGTCCATCAGTTCCTGATAATTCTTCATCATAAACTTTTTCAATACCCATTTGCCCAACTAAGGCCGAAGTTGTTTGACCATTGATCTCATCAGTCACAATTTGGGCATATCCTATTTCATAAGAAGCAAAATCACCATAACGATAGCTTCTTGTTGTGGTTTCTTCAAATTCAATGCCAGGTAAATCTAACGCTTCGATTTCTTCTTTGACTAATGAAGAAATATTATTACCAATACTGCCAAATTCAACTTGATAAGAATCTTTATTGAGCTTTTCTAAAATCTCATCATAATCTCCACCAAGGATTTCCGCTAACATTTCAGCAGTATATTCTTTGTCTTCAACATAAGCCGCACTACCATCAGAATTTGTTCTTGTGGTTGATAATATCGCATAAACTTTATATTTCGTCACATCAGTAACTAAAACTTCATCATTACTAGAATAGATTGTTCCACGCTTCGCAGTTAAGGTTTGAACCTTTTGCGAACCGCCACGTTGCGTTGCATATGCGGAAATATCATTACCACTAATAAGATGTTTTCCCGTTAGCCCTAAATAAACCACATTAAACACTAGACATACAACTAAAATACTAATGATAACAAGCATGAGATTTGCCCCATAATTATTATCCTTTTTTATACTCGGTATTTTAAGCTTACGAGCCATTATTCATTACTCTCCCCAACAACTGCAACAGTACCACTACTTTGTTGATAAGTATAACCTCTTTCTTCAGCTACAGATTCTAAACGTGAAAAGGATGCAAGTGACAATTTTTCGCTATCTAAGCTATCAATATCTGCTTGAATAGTTTGGATTTCGTCTTCAATTGTATCAATTTTAATATTTAACGATGCTTCATAAGAATTTAAAACAACTATTCCTACTACAAATACTATAAAACTTAATATAAAGAGTCTTTTTGAGAATCTTACAAAACGAGATTCTTTTCTTTTAATTTTTTTCATCCTTTTCAATCCTTTCTATAATTCTTAATTTTGCTGAATGAGCACGATGATTCCTATTTAGTTCCTCATCTGAAGCTACAATCGGTTTTTTTGTGATTTTTTGAAATTTTGGTTTTAAATTGTCTGGTACTATTGGCATCCCCTGAGGTAGTTTTGGTGTTGTAGATACTTCATTGAAAGTATATTTACAAATCTTATCTTCTAATGAATGAAATGTAATTACTACAATTCTGCCATTCACATTTAACAAATCCAAACTATCATGCAATGCTTCCTCAAAAACATGAAGTTCATCATTAACTGCAATTCTAATAGCTTGAAATGTCTTTTTAGCGGGATGTCCACTTTTTCTTTTAGCTGCAGCGGGAATAGATTGTTTAATAATATCTACCAGTTCAAATGTTGTTTCAATAGGTTTTATATTTCTGCTATGTTCAATATTTCTGGCAATATTTTTAGCATATTTTTCATCGCCGTATTGATAAAGAATCTTAAGTAGTTGTTCATAACTATATGTATTGACAATTTCATAAGCACTTAGGCTTTGGCTAGTGTCCATACGCATATCAAGCTTAGCATCATAGTTATAGCTAAAACCACGATAACCTTCATCAAATTGTGGTGAAGAAACGCCTAAATCAAAGAGTATACCATCAACATGCTCAATTCCTTGAGCATAAAGAACACTTTTGATGTTTTTAAAATTTGTATGAATAATGGTAAAGTGATCAGATATAGCCTGTAATCTTTCACTTGCTACTTGAATGGCTTCTTCATCCTGATCAAAACAATAAAGATGTCCTGAATCAATCCTCTTTAAAATTTCAGCACTATGTCCTCCTGCTCCTAAAGTACAATCTACATAGATACCATCACTCTTAATGTTCAAACCATTAACAGCTTCATTTAAAAGGACACTTATGTGTTCAAACATCTTATCTACTCCTCATCGTCAAGTTCTTCGGAAAGATCATCAAATTGATCTACATTATCTGCATAATAGTTTTCCCACTCTTCACTATTCCAAAGTTCAATACAATCCCCCGCACCTACAACCGTACACTCTTTGGTTAAATTAGCTTCTTCTCTTAATTTAGCAGGAATATTAATCCTTCCTAATTTATCAAATTCACACTCATTAACTCTAGCAGTTACCAAACGCTTATAGGTACGATTCTTTTTCTTCTTTCTGGATAATGCTAATATTTCAGCATAATATTCATCAAATCCCTCTTGTGTATAAACTGCTAAACAGCCATCATTGCCTTTCATCACATAGACACTATCGCCACATTGATTACGCATCTTGGCTGGTATGCTTAAACGCCCTTTGGCGTCAATGTTATGTTTAAATTCACCAAAGAACATTTTTCATCACCCACTTTTTAACATTTTATTACACTTTTTAACACTTCATACCACTATTATATACCAAACTTTCCCTCTTGTATATAAAAAACTTTTTACAAATTAAAAAAATTTATATAAAAAAAGAACAATCTTCTAAGATTGTTCTAATAAAATAGTTCTATAACATATAAATAGTCATTACAATAATAGGTATCATCATTGCTCCATTTATTATTTTCTTTTAAAACATAATAAGCCAGATAATCATTCTTGATCTTATTAACCACTTCATTATATACTTCTTCATTGCTGCATTTTATTTCTGCGACATGATCATTATTTCTGACAGCTTTACTTAATATTTCACGTTCATAACTCTCCATATAACAATCAATAGTGGCAAAATAATTCAATTCGTAGTATTTAGTCGTTTCATAATAATCGTAATCAGGTTCATAGCAACGTAACATTTCATCACTGCTCATCATAAAATAAGCACTACAGGCATGTTCCACTCCTGAGGTGACATCACCCCAGGTGGTATCACAATAATAATAGTCGCCATCAATTTCCACCATTGTCCAGGCATGTCCTGAAGAAGATGTGCTAACAAGTGACGTTCCTGGAATATAAGCACTATCAATATCTACCTGGCTTAACAGATATTGATAAGCTTTAGCATAACCAGCACAAACACTTTGCCCATCTAACAAAGCACTTGTCATCGTTTGATCGGCTCCACTTCTTACCACATATTCAACATTTTCAATGACATAATCATAAAGATATTTGGCTTTTTCCAATTCACTATCTAAGCTACTTGCATAATCAATGACATCCGCCAATTGTTCATCTAATTGTTCATTTATTTCGGCAACTTCATCTTCACTATAATAATATATTGGATAAAGGATATATTTCGTATCATTAACATAAGTATATGAAGGATTAACATAATAGAGTTCAGGATGGTCATATAGGACAAAACCAGCCATTAATGATATGGTATCAGGATCACTATCCTGGATAATAACTGATGATTCAAAAGTACTATATGCATAGTAAATCGTTTCATATATAAGCTGTTGCTTCGCATTTAATTTTGAATAATAATAATTAATATGTTCATCATTAGAGATATGTTCTGATACTGTTTCACTATCAGGAATACTATCATGATTGGTTATATATCGATATGCTGTAAAGCCCCCAAAACATAAGGCTACACATAATATAAGGGCTATAATAGTTTTAATGATCTTCATGTTTCACCTGCATATAAGCTTCTATAAAAGCCTCACTATTAAAAACATAAACAACTGTATCAAGATGATGACGGATAAGTACCCTATGTTTAGATAATTGTTCCATCGACTCAATATCCTTATAATCTATAAAACTAGGCAACATAGTCATGATTTTCCATTGATAAATCATTATACCATCATCAAAAAAAATCATACGAAATCTTGTTGTCAACATCATTAGTGCAATAAATGATAAAACTAGAGCAATAATAAGCCTTCGCATTTGATGATTCATACCACAATACAAAGCTAAAGCTAAACAAAGGATAAAGAGTATGGCACATACGAGCGTCATGCGAAATTCTTTAAAACTTTTTTTCATTCAACCACCTATTAATAAGCTCTCGCAAAATAAACAATATGTTTTGCTTTTTTACCACAAATTGGACATTCACCTTCTACATGCGCATCAACATCAATACATCTTGAAGTAGCTGCTGTTTCTTCTTTGATTTTCACTTCGCATGCTTCATCGCCACACCAAGGTAATTTGACATAACCACCTTTATTATTGAGAATTTCAACAAATTCAGCAAATGTTGAGGCACTATTAATATGTTCATCTCTAAAGAGTTTTGCCTGCTGATACATTTCGTTATGAATATCATCTAGTAATTGTTTAATCGTATCACCTAAATTTTCATCCAATGGTAAAGTCATTTTTTCGCCATTATTTCTTTTTGCTATAACGCATTGATTGTTTTGTAAATCACGTGGTCCAATTTCTAATCTTAAAGGAATGCCACGCATTTCGGCATCAGAGAATTTCCATCCTGGTGATTTATCACTATCACCAACTTTAACACGAATACCTGAAGCTTTTAAAGTATCAGCAAGTTCATAGGCTTTATCTAAAATACCTTCCTTTTTTTGCTGAATAGGAATAATTGTCAGCTGTGTTGGTGCAACTCTTGGTGGTAAGACCAATCCATTATCATCACCATGCACCATAATGATGGCACCTAATAATCTTGTCGATACACCCCATGAAGTTTGATGTACATATTTAAGTTTATTATCTTTATCAAGATACTTCATATCAAATGCTTTAGCAAAACCATCACCAAAATAATGAGAAGTGCCAGATTGTAAAGCTTTGCCGTCATGCATCAAAGCTTCAATTGTATATGTTTCCACAGCCCCCGCAAACTTTTCTCTTTCTGTTTTTTTACCAGAAACGACAGGAATTGCTAATAATTCCTCACATGTTTGTTTATAAATGTCTAACATACGTAATGTTTCTGCTCTTGCTTCTTCTTCAGTGGCATGAATGGTATGTCCTTCCTGCCATAAAAATTCAGAACCACGCAAGAAAGGTCTAGTGGTTTTTTCCCAGCGAACGACACTACACCATTGATTATATAACTTAGGCAAATCACGATATGAATTCACAATTTTAGCATAATGTTCACAAAATAATGTTTCACTTGTAGGACGGATAACAAGCTTTTCTTCTAATTCATCATAACCACCTTTTGTTACTACGGCACATTCTGGGGCAAAGCCCTCCACATGATCAGCTTCTTTTTGCAGTAAAGATTCAGGAATTAACATCGGCATATAAACATTTTGATGTCCTGTTTCTTTAAATTTTTTATCCATATATGTTTGAATCATTTCCCATAAAGCATAACCATCAGGACGATAAATAATAAACCCTTTAACACTGGAATAGTCCATAAGTTCTGCTTTACGGCATACATCTGTATACCACTGTGCAAAATCAGTATCACGAGATGTAATTGCATCATTTTTTACTGTATTTTTCGCCATTGTATTTACCTCTTTCCAAATATTCTCTTCTATTATACAAGATTTATAAAAAATTACAACGATTCATTTCCTAATTGGATTTTTACACTTTGCCCTGCTTTAATTTCTTCACCTACTCTAGGCAATTGATCAATAACAATATCTCCTTCACCCATGAATTCAAAAGTATAATATTCACTTTTGACATTTTCTTTATTCATGCCAATATAATTTTCCACTTCATATGTGATTTCATCGGTAACTGTTTTAACTTTTTCATCTTGTTCAAGAACTTTTTCGATACCTAATGCAGGTAAAATATCAATAAACATTTTTCTGGCAATAGGAGCAACTGTTGTACCACCATATTGGACACAATTTTGTGGATTATCCATGGCAATATAAAGCACAATTTGCGGATCATCAATGGGTGCAACACCAATAAAAGACAAAATATAACCATTGCCACTATAAGTTCCATTACTAGCAATTTGCGCAGTCCCAGTTTTACCACCAATACGATAACCATCAATATAAGCATTTTTACCGCCACCATCAGTAACAACGCTTTCTAAAGCATCCCTTACTTTAGCAGATGTTTCTTCACTAATGACCTGTCGCAATAAAACTGGTTCATTATCTACAATAACATCATTAGTTGATGATTCTATAATCTTATCAACAATATATGGCTGATATAAATAGCCGCCATTAACACAGGCACAAACAGCTCTTACTAATTGAATAGGTGTAATAGATATACCTTGTCCAAAAGCCACTGTTGCCTGTTCTACCTCGTTAAAATCATCATAAGCAAACATAATACCAGATGATTCACCAATGAGATCGACTCCAGTTTTTTCAGTCAAACCAAAATCCTGTATATATTGATACAATTTATCTTTACCTAATCTACGTCCTATTTCCACAAAACCTGGATTAGAAGAATTCTGTAACACTTCACGAAATGTCTGCAATCCGTGGCCACCTTTTTTCCATGATTTAATACGTACACCACCGACTATTTCATAACCCTTATCATAATAGGTATCTTCATCCATATCAAAAAGGTTTTCATTAAGAGCGCTCGAAAAAGTAATGATTTTAAAAGTGGAACCAGGTTCATAGGATTTCCAGATAGGCAGATTACGATTATAGATTTCTTCATCAGCATTTTGATAATCATTAGGATCAAAATCAGGCATTGAAGCCAAAGCTAATATTTCCCCTGTTTGGGGATTCATAGCAATACATAAAATAGAATCAGGATTATAAGTTTCATAAGCATTTTCTAGTTCTCTTTCAACGACATCCTGTACTTTTGTATTAATGGTTAATTGAATATCCATACCACTTATTGGATAATTATACTGGGCTGGATAAATACTTAAATTCTGACTTTTGGCATTCATATAATAATTAATACTCCCATTTGTACCGCTTAGATATTCATCATATTTTAATTCCAATCCCGCTAATCCTTGATTATCAATACCTACAAAGCCCAATGTTTGTGCTAAATAATTTCCATAAGGGTAATACCTTAGTGTATCTGAAACCAAATAAACTCCTGATAGTTTTAAACGATCAATTTGACTTGCTTTATTTTCATCTAATTGTCTGCCTTCAGGCTGAATACGTTCAACTGATACTTTTTTCGTAATTTTTTCTAAAATAGTATCACTATCACAATCTAATATTTGGCTAAGCTTATAAGCTGTATCGATACTATCAACAATCTGACTAGGTACAACAATAAGTGAAGATGTTGTCAAATTATCAGCTAATATTTCACCTTGACTATCATATATTATGCCTCTTGAAGCCTCAATCGTAAAACCTCTTTGCCAGGATTCCGTAGCCTTTAAATATATTTCGTTATACAGATAAAATTGACTATAAGCAAGGCGTATTAAAATACATATAATGATAATTGCAGAAACAATTTGGACAATACGTATTTTTTTAACCATTTTCGAAAAGATCATAAAATCACCTAATAGATCATATGTTTAAAAGCACGAAAAAAGACATCTGTGTTTGAAATGTCTTTAAATAGCATAAACTGTAGAATTCTCACAAAATGTATGTAAAGGATCCTGTTTCAAGGCATTCATTAAATCCCTTTGAGAATATCCTGATTGCAATGTAACAACAGTATTACTGTCTTCTTTTTCAACATTCACGATCAAAGAATCAAGCCCAATCAATAAATCCTTCACTAATTCATAGCGACAATTTTCAATTTTAAACTTCATTTATATCCTCCATTTCATCTTCTTTTAGACGCCTTTATTATATGCATATTTTTTAAAAATACAATTATTTTTTACAAAAAATTCACAGAAAATGACATTTAATTTGCTCATAAGAAAATGAAACTGTTTTCATTTATAAAGTATGGGTTTTACTTTTTAAAATGATAAATTTATAAAGTTGTGCTACAAATCTTGCTTCAATTTTACTATAGTATAAACTACTATCATATAAAGATGGAACATCAAAATGATAATCATCAAAAGTAAAAGTGATAATTTCGCCTAACTTATGCTTAGTTGATGTAACAGTAATATGAATTTGCGGTTCGTTACTTATAAATGGTTGCAGAAAATCATCTTGTAAACGAAAATCACCAATATATTCTAATGATATAGGAACCATATTTTCGATTAAAGTTTCTTTAAGATTTTCTTTAACAATGTATGAATCTATTCTTTCTTCAATGCGTGTTTTTGTATCTTGCATGAAATTATCTGCTTCGTTTTGACTATGGGCTTTAACAGCCAATCTCACGCGAACTGTTTCTTTACCTGCATATAAGGCAACCGAAACTTTATCCTGTTGGACAATAATATCATTTAAAATTTCTGCTAATTTACTTTCACCAATAAACATAGTTGAATAATCATAAGTGTATATTTTATCTTTTTGGTATTTTAATAAATAAGGTTTTAAAGAATGCTCTATGACATAATTAAGTTCCAATGGTGGACCTGGTAAATTAACAATCATCTTATCGTCTTTAAACATAATACATCCATTAGCAGTACCACTATCATTTTCCAATATATAAGCATTAGCCGGAAAATAAGCCTGTTTAAAATTGTTATCAGAAATATCATGACTCATGCTGACAAAAGCACATTTTTCTTCAACTTTTTTTCTTTCTTCTTCCCATAGAACTAGCTCCTGACCAAAGTATTTTGCAGATAACTCTTTAGTAAGATCATCAGTTGTAGGGCCTAAACCACCTGTAGTAATCACACAATCTGCTCCACGTTTAAATGTATCTGCTAAACAAGATTCTAATCTTTCCGGATTGTCGCCAACAACTGTTGTGTGATAAACATCAAAACCTAAATCACGGCACATTTTTAAAAGTGCCGTGGCATTTGTATTAATGATTTCCCCTAATAATAATTCAGTTCCCACATTAATAATTTCTATATTCATTGACTAAACTCCTAGAAAAACATAAAGATAATAAAGCTATAAAGTGCTATAGCAACAGCTGGAGGATCAATATGTGTACCACATTCAGTATTAAAGATATAACCAAATATCTGACAAGTCAAATGAGCCAGCAAACCAAATACTGTTCCTACCAAAATATTTCCTGTTTGCATAATTGCATAACCTGCCACCAATGTAATATGATGTGTTGCTGGGAAGGTTGGATCAAAATAACAGAAAACAAGTGACATAGCACTAATAGAAAAACCAATCGTATACAAACCTGTTTCTTTAGCAAATATACTCATAGCTAATGCTGTACCAATGCCAAATAAAATTTGATAAGTCCAAAAATTAATTGAGCTATTCATTAAATGATGAATATTTGCTTTATTAATATTTTGCTCCTGATTCAACAACAAACGACCTAAAACACCAACTGTAATAACAGAAACAGCTCCTTGATCAATCGAGATGCCTGAATAAACCACCAGTGCATAAATCACATAACCTAATAAACCTGCGCATCCACCAACTAATAAAACACCAGTATCCATCGTAAAAGCTAATGTTCTCCCTGTCTCAAAACCACGAATATCATAATGTTTTGCTGCATATGCAGTGGCAACACAGGCTCCGTTGAAAATAATACATGGTAAAAAGAAGCCATTTAAAACATAAGTATCTAAAAAACCAGTAGAAACTCCTGCAGCGGCTAAAACTGTTGAAAGAATACCTATCAACCCTGTACAAATAAATGCTTGTGTACCACCAATCCAGGTACCCGCCATACCTGCTAAAAACGAAATAATTAATAATAATCCATCAAACATATTCATTTCTCCTTTATTTTATTTTAAAGGAAGTTGTAAGTTATTAAAAGTATTTTTTTATTGAAATATGATGTTTTTTAACGAATTTTCAGATATTGAAAAAATGTATATTATTTAAAAGATTTTACATAAGCTTTAATTTCATCAATAGTTGCATTATCAAATATCATTTCATATATTTCTTCGTATGTTTCTAACGATAAATCATCAAGAAAAGATGCATCTTCTTCAAAAACCATTTTAAAGCGTTTTAATACACGCTCGTAATATTTTTGTCTTTGCTTTTCTCGTTCTTCATCTTTCCCTTCTATTTTACCTTCTATTTTACCTTCTATTTTACCTTCGGCTTTCCCATCAT
>JAJQEL010000041.1 GCA_021201655.1 Erysipelotrichaceae bacterium
TCATCCAATATTTTACTTTGTTTTTATAACGTTTGAAACATACTTCGGCAAACTTAACGAAACAATCAATTGTCTTGCGACTCATGAATCCACCATAATTCTTTGCTAAATAATAAGGCATTTCAAAGTGTGATAAAGTAATAACAGGTTGAATACCATATTTTAACAATTCATCAAACATATCATCATAGAATTGTAAACCTTCTTCATCTGGTTCATCTTCAATACCATTAGGGAAAATTCTTGTCCAACCAATAGAAGTTCTAAAACACTTAAATCCCATTTCTGCAAATAAAGCGATATCTTCTTTATAATGTCCATAAAAATCAATCGCAACATGATTAGGATAGTATTCACCTTCAACAACACCATCAGTAATCTTTCTAGGAACACCATGTGCACCAGCAGTCATAACATCAGAAACACTAAAACCCTTAGAAGTATTTAATACTCCACCTTCAAATTGATGAGCTGCTTCAGCGCCACCCCATAAAAAATCTTTACTTAATGCCATAATATCTTCCTCCTTGAATGTAATTTATCAAATAAATATTTTAAAAACAATAATTTGAAAGTATAAAAAAACATCGTTTTCAAAAGATATTTTTGATTATATCTTTATTTGAAAACAGTGTTTTCATTTGCATATTTTTTATATAATCGTGATTTATATAATCTAGATCATATATTTTTCCATTGCTCTTTTGTAAGAATATATGTATGACCAGTTCTTAATTCACCTAATACTTCAAGATTTTCGGTTGTACGATAATAGGCAAAACCACATTTTTCTTTCACACGTTGTGACTTAGTATTACCATCATAATGACCACACCATATGATATTCATATGAAGATTTTCAAAAGCATAACGTACGATTTCATTCACAGCTTCAGGAATATAACCATTTCCCCAATAAGGCTTACCTATCCAATAACCAAGTTCACATTCGTCATCTCTATCAGTCATATCGGTATATCCATTAAGCTTTAATTCAATACTACCAATTGGTTTGTTATCCTTTAAACATACTGCATAACATTCTTTACCAAATACGTTTTCAATAACATTTAAACTCTCTTCAACACTTTTATGTGGTAACCAGCCTGCTATAGGACCAACATCAGGATCTTTAGCATATTTATATAAATCTTCAGCATCATCTTTGTTCCAAGGACGTAGTATAAGTCTTTTTGTTTCTAATATCATATTCTCACCTTCTTTATAGGATGTCTTATCACTGTTTTAAGATTATCTATTTTGCATTGTATATCCTTACACCAAATACCTAAGGATTTTTTCTTTTCCATGTAGTAATGTTTAATATTTTATTTTAAAAGGAATACATTTATATAAAATAATTAATAAAGTCATTAATAATCATACATCCCATTTTGAACCTTTTTTGCAAACATAAAAATCACACATCTTTGAACCTGTAGCAATCGTTCCTTTTCTATGAAGAACTCCTCCCATAAGTTCAACAGATATAAAATCCATTTCACACATATATGGAATTAAATCTTCATGATGTTCTTGTCTACCTAAAGCACATAATCCACATTGATGATAATTAGTCGTATATTCATTTGCATCTCTTCCAGATATAGTTTCAGTTTTCCAATTGAATTCACTATCTGACATAGAATTGGCAATCTTATCTTTTTTTACTTTTTTCTTTTGATATTCTTTATTAAAAGGATTCTTTCCTCCAAAGGCTTTTTGAATTAATGATGCCTTCATTGTCGTTTTTACCATTTCTCCAAACTCATCATTATTCATTTTTCCATTCATTGCATCATAAACAGAAAGCCAAACTATTCCACCAGACAAAGAAATACGTAGTGGGTTTTTTAGAAAACTACCGATATCAGGAGTTCTCTCAACCATTTCTTTATAATTTTTTTAGCATCATTTTTCATTTGTTTAATATCAATGCCTTTGTAATTTTTTTCTATGTATTGAAAAATAGTAGGTGTCATAGCATTCCACATTAACTTTTCACAAATAGTATTCTTCATTTATTACACCTCGCATTTAATATTTTTTTGAATATCTAAAATCACAATATTCTCCACCATCAGCGATAGTACTTGTTCTTTTTAAATCCATTCCCATAATATCCGCTAAAATAAAATCTAATTTGCAAAGATATTTAGCAATCTCAAAACATCCTTCATCTTTGCATAACTTGCAAATGCCACATTCTAAATAATCATAACCTAATGTATAATTATCACCATTTGTAAGAACATTCACAACCCAATCATTTTCATGCATTTTCAAGTGTGATTTCTTTTCCCATTCCTTTCGTTTAACTAATTTCTTTTCTGAAAGATAACTATCAGCATCGCCAAGAGCTTTTTTAAATATCTTATTTGATTTTAACCCATCCTTAAATATTTCATAATTCTGCTCAATATTATTATTTAAGTGATATATTGCAATAAAAAAAGCTCCCATACAATATGAACTTAACATATTTGAGTTTCCAATATTCTTTGCTCTATTAATTATAGCATCATATTCATCCTTTAATTCTTTCATTGTAACAAGATTCAAATTATGTAACTTCATTCCATTTATAAAAGAAGAACAATATAAATATCCATATATTTTAGTTTTTATATTTTTTTCATATTATTGGTTCATCTCCTTTTAATGAAAAACTATTAAATGATCTTTTTAATTTCTTCACACCACTTGGTAGGATAACAAACTAATAATTCTTCATGTTGTAAATCAAATTCTTTGATTATAGGATTTTTAAAGTATTGATGATATCTTTGTAAGTATTGCTCACCCATCTTTAGAGCATAAAATACGTAAATGTTAGTATTTTTAACATCAATATTTTCATTAAGTGGTGTTATTAAATCCGTGTAAAATTGATTATAAATACTTTTCTTTGATACAAATGACATGTCCTTTGATCCTATACCAAACATAGCCATCATTTTGTTGGTATAATCATCATGTTGTTTATCTATTATCTTTTGGAATATTTTAGGAATTTTTCCTTTTTGAAGTATACTGTATATAAATGGTACAACTATCATACATTGAAGTTTTGCACTTATAACACCTGCTTGATCCATATCTGAACTACCAATAATTCCATTATCAATATGGATATTTTCTCTTTGAATAAGTTGTGCTACAAAACTCCCACCTAAAGAACAACCATAGGCTAAATCAATCTTACCATTACAGTTTTCTTGAATATATTGTTCAATCTTACTAACATCATCTAATGTACTGATATAAGTTGAATCTTCTGTTTTATCAAATCCACTAAAAGAAACACATAAAACATGATAATTCTTCTCTAATAATGGAATCACTTCTCCAAAAGTTCTTTTCCAATGACAACATGTTCCTGGTATAAGCATAATACTCTTATTATTTTGATCTCCAAACTGATAGACTTTCATTTTCTCTCTCCTATAATATGGATAATAAAATACCATCTAATAATGCAATAATGATAAACAATACAATACCTTTAACAAATGATATAAAATGTTTCTTAGAATCTTGATACAATGCTTTATCTTGTATATTTTTAAATCTTATCCTTGGTGTATTTCTCCACCACAATAAATCAATCACAAGAAAATCAAAAACATTCACACCTTCACCTAATATGATGAGATTCATAAAGTTACCTTTAAAATTATTACTTTTAATCACAAATCCAAAAACAAACAATACAACACCAAATACTAAGATATTTGAAATGAAGGAAATAATAGGTGATGTTTCTTTAATTTGTGATTGTAAATAAAGATCTTCTTTAATCATTTCTTGTACCTTGTTAGGATAAGAAGCATAGCTTTTGATATTCTTCTCATCATTACCAGTATTGTAGTAACATACTAAAAAGAATAATAAACATAATATAATGAGTTCAATAATAATCATTTTTAATCCTCTTCTAAAGTTAGCTATAACTAACTTTAGTTTAAACCTAATGATAAATAAATGCAATAATATTTTTAATCTAACATCTAAATGCATTTTAACATTAATAATGTTAAAATGCATTTAGATGTTAAAAGGAGTGAACATAATGGATTTTATACAAAAAATATTTAATATCAAAATAAGATATACAAATAATGAAAACAACTATCAACTTCCTAATTACATGATTTCAAGATATATTATTAAAGGTGCTAACATTTGTAACCAACGAGTTTTCCTTATGTTTCCAAAAACAGAGTTAGAACCAATAAGCACACTCAAAAAAAAAGAATCGATAAAATGCAAAGTTATGAAAATATACCAGTTATTATAATGTTAGATAAAATAACTGCAAGACATAGACAATCAATGATTGATAACAATATTCCTTTTATTGTTTCTAATAAACAATGTTATCTTCCTTTTTTAGGAACGTTATTAACAGAAAAATGTGATAGAGAAATAGAAACGTTAAATAAATTGACACCTTCTGCGCAAATGCTTTTGTTTTATTATGTGTATAGTCGTCAAAAGGAAATATACACTAATTCTGCTGTTGAGGATTTAGAAGTATCAGCTATGACAATCACAAGAGCTGTTCGGCAGTTGGAACAAGCAGGATTGGTTCAAGTGTATAAATTTGGTGTACAAAAGATTATGACAACAGAGTATACAAATAAAGAATTATTTGAAAAAGCAAGACCTTATTTATCTAATCCAGTTAAAAAGAATTGTTATATTTCAAAAGATGCATTAGATGATTCTTTATTATATGCAGGAGATTCAGCACTATCTATTGTATCAATGTTAAATCCACCACTAATAGCTTGTTATGCAACTGACAATGATGAAAGGTGGAAAGAAGAAAAAACAGAAGAGTTAATGGATGAAGAAGAACAAGTAGAGTTGCAAGTATGGAAGTATGATCCTAAAGTACTTACAAGAAATAATCGAGTTGATGTATTGTCACTTGCGACATATTATTTTAATGATGATGATGATGAAAGAATAGAAGAATGTGTTGAAGAAATGTTAGAAGATTATTGGAAAAATATACAACTTATTTAAAAAATGCTTTATTCATACCTTTTTCTAAACAATCATAAATAATATTCTCTACTTCACTATATCGATTATCTTTCATACCTACATCTAGCCACCAATATAAAGTTTCGATAGCACTTGCTGCATATAAGCAGGCGTAGAAATGAATATAGTCATCTTTTTTTAGTAAATGTGGATGTTCTTTAGTATATTCTTCAAATTGATTGATAAAAATATTTCTTATTTTTTGATTAGCCATGATTGTATGATCATCTAATTTTAAAAATGCTTTGATAACAGCACTATTTTTAGTTGTATATTCAAATGCTATTCTAATATATTTTTTTAATTCTTTTTTAGGTGCTTTATAGGAATCCAATAATTGATTAGAAAATTCTTCCATGATATCTAAATAAAGGCTTTCTAATAGTTCCTCTTTGTTTTCATAATGAAAGTAAAAAGTTGTTCTACTAACGAGTGCATTTTTACATATTTGACTGACAGTTATATCATTATAATCTTTATTATCTAATAAATTAAGAAATGCTGTTTTAATAGCATTTTTGTTTTTAATAACTCTTAAATCTTCTTTCATAGTATCGCCTCATTATTAGTATACATGAATTATTGTTATAATTCTTAACACTTTTTAAAAATTTGTTAGATATCTTACATAAAGTCTTTGGTTGATTTGATAAAAATATTAATAAAAATATATTATAAAATCAGGAGGAAAGATTATGAATCGCTTTTGTGAAATTTTTAATGTTGAAAAACCAATTATTTGTGGACCTATGGCTTGGATATCTACTGCACCTTTGGTAGGAGCTGTATCTAATGCTGGAGGATTAGGTATTTTAGGAGTAGGATTTGCGACAACAGAATTTGTTGAACAACAAATCGAGGAAACTAGAAAATTGACGGATAAACCTTTTGGAATTAATGTAGTCATGATTCCAGAAATGTTAGATCATGTTACTGCTATTGTGCAAAAAGAAAAACCACCCGTTGTTTATGCTGATACACTTCTTGGTTTGGATTATGATATGTGTAAGAAGTATTTTGATCTTTGGCATGAAGCAGGTGCAAAGATTATTGTTAAGGCATCTGTTGTTGCCGATGCCGTTGTAGCTGAAAAAGCAGGTGTTGATGCAGTCGTAGTAAAAGGCTGGGAAGGTGGAGGACATATCACTTTTGAAGCTTCTACTGTTTTGATCCCTCAAGCTGCTGATTTATTATCAATACCTGTTATTGGTAGTGGTGGAATTGCTGATGGTAGAGGAATGGCTGCTGCCATTGCATTAGGTGCCGAAGCTATTGAAATGGGTACTGTATTTATGGCTGCTGAAGAAACAACTATTCATCCAAATGCTAAACAAGCTGTTGTTGATGCTCAAGACTTTGAATCAGTTGTTACAGGTACTTGTACAGGTGAACCTTGCAGACAAATCAAGAATGCTTTATCTGATAAAATGTTAGAATTAGAAGCTAATTATTCTTATGAAGAAGCTAAGGAAAAATTACAAGATATTGCAACAAGTTCATTAAAGAACGCTATGATGAATGGTGACACAGAAAATGGTGCTGTTATGGCAGGCCAAATTGCACCACTTATTAAGAAAATCAAACCAGCTCAACAAATTATTGATGAAACATTAGAAGGCTGCAAGAAAACAATCCAACAAATGCAAAACTTTAATTTTTAATGAAAATGCAGATAATCATTACGATTATCTGCATTTATACTTCTACAATAACTCTACAAGGTAAACCAGTCATATCACTAAAGTTCATAGGATATGTGTTTATCTAACAGAGCATCAATTAATTCATATGATAATTGTGGATGCTCTTTAAAATACCTCTTAGTACCATAACCAAGTTCATCCATAAAACCTGTATAAAATGCAACAAATATATTCTCTCTAACAAGTCCTAAATTGATATCATTAATATCAATTTCATCTCTAATATAAGAAACATCAAATATAATCATATCACGTTTAATATAATCCAATGGAAATTCTTTATTCATCACATCAAAATGTGTTCCTAGATGTCCTGTGAATGTTTTCTTTTCATTACCATTGGCTTCTTGTATCATTTTTGGTGTGACTTTTAATGTTATATCAATATACATTTAAGCCTCACTATCTACACAAAGTAATAAATATTCAGTATTTGCTATATCATGAGCAGTATGTAAACGAATCATTGTATCTAAAGAACCGCCTAGTTCAAAATTGGTATCAGGTGCAAATAACTTTGCATTTGTTTGAGCTTGACTTAAAAATGTTTTTACATCATCAACAGTTTTCATAACAACAACATTTGTTTCATCATTTGGATTGGGTCTAGAACCTTTGCCATGGATTTCTACACCAGATACTGTATCTTGTGAGGAAATAGGTGAATAATGCCAAACTTTACAATGATATGTTTCATGGTCAAAAGCATCATAAAATTCTTCTTCTTTTGGATAAAAGTAACCTATTCTACCCCACCATCCAATAAATATCTTTTTAAAATCACGCCAACCTACTGGCATATTTGTATCCAATGTTTCTAATAAATCTATTAATTCGGATATATCACCATCTTTTTGATAAAACACTTGATAAAAATCTTTTTCTTGTAATGCTTCCACATATTCTTTTTCCATACTATTCTCCCTATAAACACCTTTGTATAAACTTATCTATAACATCTAATACTTCATCCTTGAAAAAAACTGAGCCACCATGATCAGCATGTCTTATAAAATACAACTCCACATCCTTGTTTGCTTCCTTTAATGCATAATATAAATTCACACTTTCTTGACAAAATACCAATGTATCTTTAGTTCCATGCATAATAAGCATAGGTGCATCAAAATCTTCTTTGACATATGTTTTCGCATTAGCTATTTCAGCTCTTTCTTTATTTTCTCTAATATTATATCCCATTAACATACCTTCAGGGCTTGTAGGTAGTTGATAATCAGGTGTTGTTGGAAAACCATCGTCCAATGCCACTTCAACAGCACCATATTGATTAATAATACCCTTAACAAAACAATTTTCATCATTCATTGGTTCATCAAACATATCAGTTTTAGCAGTCATACCAACAATAGAAGACACATGACCACCAGAAGAATTCCCCATAATAATCATATTATCTTTATCAATACTATATTCATCACTATGTGCTTTCATAAAACGAATCGCATTCTTAGCATCAATAATCTGTGCAGGGAAATGTGCAATCTCACTATGACGATACTCTACTACTGCAATAACATATCCTTTAGCGGCTAATTTTCCCAAATTCACTAGCTCTCTATAACAATTCTGTTTTCTCCATGCAGATCCCTGTACATAACAAATACATGGATAAATTTTTGATTGATTGTATAACTTAGGTACTAATATCTGTAAATGTAAATCGACACCATTTTTATGATCATATATAACATCTGGTATGTAATCAACACTTACTTCATCACCATTCATCATTATTTCTTTAGCTCCTTCTACTATGTCGGTGTAATCAGGCATTGTTTCATAAGTATAATCTTTCACTTCAATCTTCATATAATACCTCCTATTACATTCATTATACATGATTTTTACAAAATTTATGTCTTTTTTTATTCATCTTGTCTAATTAGTGAAAAACTAAAATCAGGTAAGGAGAAATATATATTTTCAGTATTTTTAAAAGAAAATTAATGATATAATTGATATTGATAAAATGAATGGAGAAATACGCAATGATTAATAGTGATAATGAATATGCAAGAGCTAAAAAATATTATGATAATTATGATTATAAAAATGCTTTGATAATATTAAAACAAATATATCAATATAATGGACAAGCTTGTTTCTTGTTGGGATATATGTATTCGCTGGGACAAGGAGTGGCTAGAAATCAAAAAGTAGCTGTTCAATATTTTGAGTACGGTGATGCTCTTGGAAATACCGATTGTACGAATAATCTAGGTAATTATTACAATAACAGTAATATACTTTCTGATCATCAAAAAGCATTTCAATATTATCAAAAAGCTGCTAATAAAAATCATCCTTTTGCTGCGTTCCATTTGGCTGAAATGTATGATCAAGGAAGAGGAACTAAAGTTGATTATCAGTTAGCTATGACCTATTATAAAAAAGCTATTTCTCTAGGAAATGATCAAGTAAGAGCTTATAATAGAATAGGAATTATATATCAACTCTACTATAAAGATTATAAAAATGCTTTAAAATACTATGAACAAGCAGCATCAAAAGGCTATATATATGGAAAATATAATATTGCAACTCTATATAAATATCAATTAAAAGATATTAATCAAGCTATAAAAGTATTTCAAATGATTATTGATGAATTAAAGAATAAAATGGGCAACAGTGACTTAACTCAAGATGAGAGAATCGTTTATTTGGATAGTCAATATGAATTGGCAGATATTTATCTAAACGGAAATAAATATGGCTGTGTTACAAAACAAAAAGAAGGCAATGAATTATTAAATGATTGTATTTCTAAAGGACATACTAAGTCTATGTATTATGTTGCTGATCATATTTTACAAAAATATTATTTTGATAGCTACAATAAAACTTATACAAAAAATGATGTACAAGATTATCAATATGCCGTTAATTTGTATAAAACTCTGGCAAACAATGGTGAAAGCGATGCAATGTATAAATTAGGACTTGCCTATTCTAAAACTATTGTAGGTATCAATAGAGATGATAAGACCTCTTTTACATGGTTTGAAAAAGCAGCTAAAATGAATCATGGTAGTGCTATTGGCAGACTTGGCAGATGTTATTATGTGGGCATATATGTAAAAAAAGATTATAAAAAAGCCATAGAATTATTTAATCATGCTATTCAACTAGGTGATGCTTATGCCATGTATCGTCTTGGTTTAGCTTATGCGTTTGGTTGTGGTGTAGAAGAAGATTTAGCAAAAGCAGGTTATTGGTATGAAAGAGCGTATTTGGCCATTGAACAATCTGATAAATTATTTATTGATAAGATTGATTTAGGGACTCTTTATAATAATCTAGGTACAAGTTATGAAAATGGCAATGGTGTTCAACAAAGTTATGAGAATGCTTTTAATCTTTATGTAAAAGCTGATAAGTTAGGTTCTGATTTTGGTACTCATAATCTTGGTGAAATGTATTATTATGGAAGATATGTGAAACAGGATTACGCTAAAGCCTATAATTATTTCTATAAATCAGCACAACACTATCACAAATCTTCAATGAAAATGGTAGAACAAATGCAAAAACAAGGCTATGGAGTTAAAGAAGTTGATAATGAAGATGCTGAGTTAATAAAATTATTTGAAAAAGTTAATAAAAGAATAGAAAAATTAGATGATTTTCATTTATCTGATAAAGATTTCAATACTATTAATAATTATATCAAATATCGTACAAATACTCATGAAACGATTCATTATAATATGATGCTTCATGGCGATAATAAACGCATTGAGGATTTTATAAATATCGTTCTAAAAGAAATGAATTATAAAGGTATCAATAATAAATGTCATATATGTGATGAAAATTATTTTGTCCAGAATTATCAAAAAATATTAGAAGAGTTTAAAGAATATCAATATGGTACGATTGTTATTATGGATTGTGTAGAATTTGATGATCAATCACAGGAATCTAAGAAAGCACATCATAAGTATGATAATATATGGAAGGATATTAGTTATGTTATTAATGATTCATCCTTAACATTTATATTATGTTCACCAGATAATGTATTGAAGAATAGATTTATAAAAGACGAAGTCTTTTATCATCATACTTTTAATCATCATATAACAATTCCTGATATGAATAACGAACAAATATATCATTATCTTATGATTTATATAGAAGATCACCATTATACAACAACTGATCTTTTTAATAACCGTATAAAAGATTATATTTTAAATGTTTATCCTAATAGTTCTTTAAAAAACAAAACATTCGCTGAAACATTGTATAACGATATAATCACTAATTATATCGGCAACAACTACAATGATAAAGTATTCCATGAAAACTGTATACCAACCTATCATAAAGCCAAAAGCTTTGAAGAAGCAACGGAACAATTAAATCAACTCATTGGTTTAAATTCAGTTAAAGAAGCTTTTAAAGACTTAAGCTTGCTTACAAAATATGGTGAATTAGATAGAAAAAAGAATCCATTACATATGGTCTTTTCAGGTAATCCAGGAACTGGTAAAACAACAGTTGCAAGATTGGCTGCGGATATTTTGTATTCTATAGGTATTATAGAAAAGAACAAAGTCAAGATTGTTTCAGCGAGTGATTTAATAGGTCAATATGTTGGACAGACAGCACCTCAAACAAAGAAAGCCTGTGAGGATGCTTATGGTGGTATTTTGTTTATAGATGAAGCTTATTTGATAGCACCAGATAAAGGATCTTCTCGTGATAAGTTCAAGGAAGAATGTGTTGGCACATTACTCCAAGAGATGGAAAATAATAGTGATAAGCTGATTGTTATATTTGCGGGTTATACTAAGGAAATGGAAAATCTTATTCATAGTAATCCGGGTATGAAATCAAGAATATATAAAGTTATTGAATTTGAGGATTACACAGATGATGAATTAACTGAAATATTTAAGAAATTATGTATTGATGATAACTATGAACTTAATGAAGAAGCAATACCTTTATTAAAACAATTCTTTGCTTCAGCACGTCTAGAAGAAGACTTTGGTAATGCTAGGGTTGTTAGAGATACTTATCAAAAAGTCAAACAACAAGCTTTAAAACATCACCCTGATAAACGATGTATTCTTGCTGAAGATATCATTATACAAAATGAAATAAAGTCCTATGATGATTTAGTTCATGAACTTGATAGTCTTATAGGAATCAATGATGCTAAAACACAAATAAAGAAAACTATAGCTATTTATCAATTCTTTCAAGAAGAAAACATGGAAATATCTATGTATATGAATATGTTATTTTTAGGTCATTCTGGCACAGGAAAAACAACAGTATCTAACTTATTTGGGCAAATGCTTTATAGCATTGGCGTTATTAAAACACCAAAAGTTATATCAGTTAAACCATTTGAACTGAATAATTCTTCTTTAGCAGACTATTGTGAAAAAGCTAAGGGTGGTATTTTAGTCATAGAAGATGCTCTTGTATTAATACATAATAGTGCTTATACAAATATATTATTAGATATAACAGAAAAATATAAAAATAATCTTATTATTATTTTATCTGGTCAAGAAGATGAAATTATTCCTTATCTTGATAATGTATCATTAAAACCAAGATTTCCAACAACTGTATTATTTAATGATTTTTCTACTGATGAGCTTGTACAAATATTCTTTAAACTATGTCATGATAAACATGATGGTAAATTCACTATATCTGATGAAGGTATTGAACGATTAAAAGAAAAATTAGATACACAAAAGAACGAACCAAATTTTTCAAACATTCATAGTGTAGAAAATTTATTTGAAGATACCATTCGAACTCATATTTTTAATTTAGCACAATATCCAGATAAAACTGATAGATATACTATCAATGCTTATGATTTTGATTAAATAGGAGGGGATGAGACTATGTTAGATGTATGTTTACTTGGAACATCTGGAATGATGCCTTTACCTAATCGTTGGTTAACATCATGTATGTTAAGATATAACGGTAGTAGTTTATTAATAGATTGTGGTGAAGGAACACAAATAGCGATTAAAGAAGCCAATAGACATTTTAAGTCTATAGATATTATATGTATTACGCATTTTCATGCTGATCATATTAGTGGTTTACCAGGATTATTATTGGCTATCGCTAATTCTAATAGAGCGGAACCATTAATCATGATAGGACCTATTGGTCTTACTAAAGTTGTTCAATCATTATGTATCATAGCTCCCGAACTACCATTTCCTATTCAATGTATAGAAATTAAAAAAAAAGACGAATACTTCCAAATCAATGGATATCATATTCATGCCTTTAAAGTTGATCATAAAGTATTATGTTACGGTTATGCTATAGAAATCAAACGTCAAGGACGTTTTGATAAAGATAAAGCTAAAGCAAACAATGTTCCGTTATCATTATGGAATAAACTTCAACATGGTGGAACCATTGTTGAAAACAATATGACATATACACCTGATATGGTATTAGGTAATCCACGTAAAGGATTAAAAGTTACTTATTGTACAGATAGTAGACCTGTTTCTTCTATAGTTGATGCGGCTAAAGATTCTGATTTATTTATATGTGAAGGTATGTATGGTGATGAAGATAAAAAAGATAAAGCCTTGCAAAAGAAACACATGATGTTTAGTGAAGCTGCTACTTTAGCTAAAAAAGCAAACGTGAGAGAACTATGGTTAACTCACTATTCACCATCACTTATCAATGCCCATAAATATTTATTGAACACCCAAAAAATCTTCAACCAAACTTATTTGGGTGAAGATGGTAAGAGTATTGATTTGATGTTTGAAGAAGAATGATTTTGATTAATCGTTCCTTAATATTAGAATAATACTTGAATATTCCATATATAAGGAATATAAATAACGACAATAAGCATAGAAAACCCTAGAGCTGCAACTCTAGGGTTTTCACATTTTGTGTTAACATGGAACACTCGTTTCTTTTGTCAAATGCATTATATAATATAAATGCTTTGACAATCCAATTATATATTTTTATCGGATTTTATTCATTTTTGTGATATTGTTTTTCGATTTTGCATTCGATATTCTTTAGGTGTTTGATTGAATTCTTTTTTAAATACTGAAGCAAAATAACTGGATGTTTGAAAACCACAAAGCATGGCTATTTCTGTCATTGATAAATGGGTATCTCTTAATAGTTCGCAGCTTTTTGTTAGACGATATTGCGTTAAATAGTCATTTGGGGATTGTTTCACAAATCTTTTAAATAACTGACAACACTTACTGCGACATATGGAACCTGATTTTGCGATGTCTTCAATAGATAGTTTTTCATCATAGTGATGATGAATATAACCAGTCATATTTAAGAAAGCTATTTGATCATGATTATCAACATTTTCTTGTTTTATATCATCAATATGTAAAGATATACTATCGATTAGTAATATGGCTTCACTTAATAATTGTAAAGGTCTTTGTTTAGCTATCATATCATCGTGTAACTTTAATATTTGATTAATAATATCCCTTTGCCAAGATACATGAGAATACAACAAAACATAATCAATATTTTCAAAGCCAAATTTATTTTGCATGAGATTATCACTTTGATAAGCGACTTCAAAAATACTTGGATGTATAACAACCGCAATAAAAGTGCATTCATTCTTTTCGTTAGAAAACCCATAATGTAATCTCTTGCTGTTGACAAAAACACCTATACCTTGATTTAAACGAACAGTCTTCCCATTGATAAAATAATCCATAGTACCTTTAACAATATATATAAACTCTAAATCAGGATGCCAATGACATAATGCTATATAACCATAACGATATAGTTCATCTGTTTTAGCATAGACTGGAAAACCCTCATAATTATAATGAAGACTTTCTGATGCATCGCTATAAACTGTTAATGGATTCATGATAATCACTCCTTAAATACGATTTTGATAATATTATAGCGTATTTTAAAGGAAATAACAGTATAAATAATATACAATATTGATAAAAGGAGGAGAAATATGGATAATCGCAAAAGAAGAGAAGAAGGTTTGATATATCATTATGATGATTCTTCTATCATGGATGATCAACAACATTATCAGGAATTATTATATGAATATAATCAAACAAGACCTACAGAAAATGATAAGAAACAGGAATTATTAAAACAGATGTTTGCATCTATAGGAGAAGGTTGCCATATTGAAACACCATTTCATGCGAATTGGGGTGGTAAGCATGTTCATTTTGGAAGTGGTATATATTGTAATTCTAATTTAACATTGGTAGATGATGGTGATATTTATATTGAGGATCAATGTATGATAGCACCTAATGTTGTGATTGCGACAGCAGGACATCCAATATTACCAATACTAAGAGAACATCATTATGTTTATACGTGTGAAGTGCATATTGATAGAAATGTTTGGATTGGATCAGGAGTGCAAATATTACCTGGTGTTCATATTGGTGAAAATAGTGTGATTGGAGCTGGTAGTGTTGTCACACATGATATTCCAGCAAATGTTGTAGCGTATGGTGTACCTTGTAAGGTTATTAGAGAAATTGGTGAAAAAGATAGAATATATTATATGAGAGATAAGAAATTAGATGTATGGGAGTGAATAAGATGTATAAGTTAATTGCATGTGATTTGGATGAAACGTTATTGAGTATGGATAGAACTATTTCTAAGAAGAATATTGAAGCTATTAAGAAAGCAAGTGAAATAGGCGTGAAGTTTGTACCAGCAACTGGTAGAGGTTATAATTCAGTTGGTGATACATTAGAAGAATTAGGATTATTGGATAAGGAAAATGAGTATGTCATATCTTATAATGGTGGCGCGATTACCGAAAATAAAGGAGATAAGTTGTTGCATTTTGAAGGTATATCATATGAATTAGCATGTGAATTGTATAAAAGAGGTTTAGGTTATGATGTATGTATACATGTGTATACAAAGGATATGGTTTATGCTTATAATTATCTTCAAGAAGAGATTGATTATTTAGCTGGTAGAATGGAAGTTACTGAAATATTTGATAAAAACTTAGATTTTCTTAAAGGACAGGATATAGTAAAGGCATTGTATATGAATACAGATTATTCATACCTGAATCAAATTGAAGAAGAATTAAAAGAAATAACACATGATGTAGATGTCAGTTATTCTTCTAATCGTTATATTGAGTTTAATCATAAGGGTGTCAATAAAGGGGCAGGACTTGTTTCTTTAGCAAGATTATTAAATATACCAATTGAAGAAACAATAGCTGTAGGAGATAATTATAATGATTTGTCGATGATTAAAGCTGCTGGTTTAGGTATTGGTGTTGCTAATACTGTAGAAGATATGAAAAAGGAATGTGATTATATAACAGATGGTACTAATGATGAAGATGCGATTGCAGAAATTATAGAAAAGTTTATATTGAATGATGAGTCGTAGTAATACGACTTTTTTCGTTTGTGATAGAGGAATAAATTAAGAAAATATTGATTTTATACTATTTTAAGATATAATTCCTTTTCGAGGGGGATCATTTATGAATTTAACAGAAGTTATTAATCAAATGATTATACTATTATTAATTCTTATACTTGGTTATATAAGTTATAAAATGCATATTATAGATGATGAAATGCAAGGTAAGTTAACGAATTTAATATTATCAGTCACAACACCTTGTTTAATCTTAGGATCTGTTTCTTCAGAATCTACTTATTCTAAGAGTACTATCTTCTATGTATTAGGTATTGCGTTAGCTTTATATTGTATTTTGCCAATTATGGCATGGTGTTTAAATAAAATTCTTAGAGTTGATAAAGAAGATGCAGGGTTATATATGTTTATGACTGTGTTTTCTAATATAGGTTTTATGGGATATCCTGTTATTAGAACTATTTTTGGTAATGAAGCTGTATTTTTATGTTCATCATTCAATATGGTCTTTAATATCTTTGTTTATTCATTAGGTATATATTTAATCACATTAGGTAAAAAAGAAACCGTCAAATTTAATCCAAAACAAATGATATCACCTGCTATGATATCTTCATTAATAGCATTAGTATTATTCTTAACAGAAAATCAATTGCCAGAAATCTTGCTAGAAACATGCCAAACTGTGGGGAATGTTACCACACCATTAGCCATGATGTTGATTGGCGCTTCACTTGCTTCGATGCCTGTTAAAGAAATATTCAATGAATATCGTTTATATCCATATATGGTTATGAAACAAATAATTATTCCGATGATTTGCTTTTATGTATTACAATTATTTATTCAGGATTCCCTTATTTTAGGGATTACAGTTGTAGTATTAGCTATGCCAGTAGGAACAAGTGCTATCATGTTTTCCAATCAATATGGAGGAGATACCAAGTTAGCTGCTAAAGGAATTTTTATCACCACAATAGCTTCCTTTATAACCATTCCAATATTATGTACATTATTCTAAAAAAGTCTTATATGAAGACTTTTTTTCATATTTTAAAATATAAAATCGGATATTGACATATAATAAAAAGTATACTAAAATGATAAAAAATTATTGTAACAATAATTTTTTAGAATAGGGGGATGATGAGATGGACGAATTAATTAATCAAGAAGAAAGTATTAATGAGTTACTCGCTCGTTATGGGGTTAAATTTGGCGTATATAAAAATAATACTTTCCATGAACAGCTATTTCCCTTTGATACCCTTCCTCGAATAATACCAAGTCATGAATTTGATTACTTGGAAAAAGGATTGATACAAAGGGTAAATGCTTTAAATTTATTTTTAAAAGATATATATACTGACTACCAAATAGTCAAAGATGGAGTGATACCTGAGGATTTTATTTTTAGCTCTACAGGTTATCTATCACCTTGTATTGGCATGGTACCTCCTAAAGGTATTTATTCACATATTTCTGGAATTGATTTAGTACAAGCGAAAGATGGAACATGGTATGTATTAGAAGATAACTTACGTATTCCTTCAGGAGCATCATATCCAATGATTGCGAGAGATTTGATGCGTAGAGCAGCTCCAGGTATCTTTAGAACATATAATGTGAGAGATAATCGTGATTATGCGAAGATGTTAGAAGAAACGATGGATTATGTGAATATGGGTGGAATTAATGTGATATTGACACCTGGACGTTATAATTCAGCTTATTTTGAGCATTCTTATTTAGCTGAAAAAGCTCATGCTACGCTTGCTACGCCTCAGGAGTTATTTGTTGAAAATGCTACATTATTTTATAAGAATCATTTAGGTTATAAAGTAAAAGTAGGATCGTTATATCGTCGTATTTCTGATGATTATTTAGATCCATTAGCATTTAAGCCTGAATCATTGATAGGTGTACCTCAATTAATGAGTGCCTATAGAGAAGGCAATGTGGCATTGATTAATGCACCTGGTAATGGTATAGCAGATGATAAAGGTATTTATTATTTTGTACCAAAGATGATTCAGTATTATTTACATGAAGAACCAATATTGCATAATGCACCAACATATTTGCCTTTCTATGAAGAAGATCGAAAATATGTTTTAGATAATCTTGAAAAACTCGTTGTAAAAGATGTATCTGAAGCTGGTGGTTATGGTGTTGTTTTTGGTAGTGATATGGATGAAGACAAACTTCAACAATGGAAAGATATCATTTCTAAGGAACCTAGACGTTTTATTGCTCAGGAAGTTATAGATTTTATTGATTTACCAATTCATGAAAATGGCAAAGAAGTTTATCGTAAAGCAGATTTAAGAGCATTTGTATTAAGTGGTGAAAAGACTAGAGTTTGGGCTAGTGGCTTAACGAGATTTTCTCGTAATCCAGACTCATTTGTTGTTAATTCATCACAGGGAGGAGAATTTAAGGATACATGGGTATTATCACAATAGAGAAAGCTAATCATTTGTATTGGTTAGGACGTTATAGTGAACGTGTCTTTTCAATGATTGAATTCTTTATGGAATATTATGATATGATGATTGATCAAGATGAAAATGTTTATCATTCATTCTGTAATAGACTAGAAATTGTTGATTGTTATAAGGATTCTGATGATTTTTGTGAAAGATATGTATTTGATAAGCAAAACTTTGATTCTATTATTTCTAATCTTAGTAGAGCTTATGATAATGCAGTTGTCTTAAGAGAAGAAATCAGCAGTGATACATTATGTTATATTGAATTACCTTTAAAGGTATTAGAAACTAGAGATAAAGAAGCAATAGCTTTAAAATTACAAAGGGTAAAGGATCACTTATATTCATTTTGGGGAAGTATAGATGATAACGTGGATAGTGAAGCTTGTAGAAATATTATGAAATGTGGCAAATATGCAGAAAGGTTAGATTTATATTATCGTTTTGGTGATCAAAAAGAAGATATAGCTAAACAAACTGCAAAATTAGAAAATCGTGTGCATAAATTACAATCGGAGTATAATCTAGAAGGTTTAACAACGATTCATTTATCACAGGACAGTGCACAACGATGGGATTGCTTAGACAATATCGATCAATTAACAAAATTATTTGAGGTTGAATAGTGAAACGTCTGGTATACCAATATCAAATGGACCTCAAATTTAGTGACTTTGTCAAGGAACAGCAATTTCAATTACGCTGCATACCTCAAGATAATTACTATCAAAAAGTTATAGATACCCACTATTATGTATATCCTTTAGATTCTATTAATAAATTTACAGATGGCTTTGGTAATCTTGTTTTAGCAGGCAATGCCATTATGAGACATCGTGACTTTAGTTTTCAGGTTAAAGGAGTTGTTGAAGTCGATTATTCTTCACCAAAACCTGACTTTTGTCATCCGCTCTATAGATATGAAACACCACTTACGCGTGTTGATTCTATAGAACATCCAGAAGAGATATATGGCTTATCTTTTGATGAACAAATGATGAAAATCATGCAAATGATCAATGATCATATGACCTATACACAAGGCACAACAACTATTCAAACATCTGCTCAAGATGCTTTAAATCAAGGAACAGGTGTTTGTCAGGACTATGCTCATATTATGGTTGGCCTATGTAGAAAATTAGGTTATCCTGCAAGATATATTGCAGGTATGTTGTATGGTGAAGGAGAAACCCATGCCTGGGTTGAAGTATATAATAAAGATACATGGTATAGTTATGATCCAACACATAATCGTAAAGTAGATGATAATTATATTGTGTTGGCTCATGGTAGAGATTATACAGATACCATTATTGATAAAGGTATGTTTGTAGGAAACTGCAAACAAATACAAACAGTTAAAGTGAGCGTTACAGAAGATACAGGAAGTTAATTCTTCCTGTTTTTGTATAAGATAAAATATTATGGATATACTTCGTTTAGAGGTGAAACCATGAGAAAAATCATATTTGTGATACTATGTGGAATGCTATGTATGAGTGTTAATGCAGAAAGTCAGACTCCTCAATACCAAATCATTGCAAGTTCTAATAATAGTGAAGATATTAAAGAAATGTATACCATTAAAAATCAATTACTAGAAGATTATAAATCATGGAGTGAAGGTGTGGATAATGTTGATCAAGTATTGGCTGATCACACTAATGAATATAACGCAACTTATAATCAAGGGATATATACAATTATATTAGGAAATGGTGAAGGGAAGAGTTTAACGGGTGAATTAAAAGTGAATTATTGTTCATCTACTACAGATATAAAAAAGAAGTCGTTGTTGTTTGAATGGTTAGGAATATAATAATGATTTTATGATGACTTTTCGTTGTATTCATGTTAGGATAGTGTGCGATGGGAGGAAGTTATGAAACAAGTAAGTTATAGTTTTATAGATGAAAGTACACAAGATATTATTTATCCTATTTATGAAGATAGGGATATTTGTCCTAAAGTTATTGAAATATTAGGTTATGATATTAATTCTATTGTTGATAAGAAATTAAGTCAAATCACAACTATATATACTTTAGGTAAATATTCATTTGAGAAGATTGTTTTTATAGGTTTAGGTAAGTCTACTGATATAACCACAGCTAAAATGCGAGATGCATTTAAGAGCGTATCTCAACAAATCAAACAACCCGCTAGCTTTGATGCAAAACGTGTTGTAACAGATGTAATTGATATTCATAAGGTGACACAACTATTTGTAGAAAGTTATATTTATGCAAGTTATAAAGAACATGTGATAGGACATGATATCCAAGAAATGATTAAAGTCGATATTATGGCATTAGAAGATGTACAAGCTGATATTGAAATAGGTGAAGCTTATGGTAATGGTATTAATTATGCAAGAGGCTTAGCTGATGCACCTGCTAATTTAATGACACCTAAAGATATAGTCAAAGCAGCTATTCAATTAGCGAAAGAGTACGATTTAGAATTAACGATTTTGGATAATCAAAAGTTAACAGAAATGGGTGCTGGGGGTATTTTAGCAGTTAATCAAGGTAGTGATTTACCTGCATATTTATTAGCTCTAAAATACAATCATGGAGGTAATCAACCTTATAAGGCAGTTGTAGGTAAGGGTATTACTTTTGATGCTGGTGGTTATAATATCAAAGGCAATAGCTATGGCATGAAGTATGATATGTGTGGTGCCGCATCTGTTTTAGGTGTTATGAAGATATTGGCAGATATAAAAGCCAATGTGAATGTTTATGGTATTATCGCAACTACAGAAAATCTTATTAATGGTAGTGCTTATAAACCACAGGATGTGATTACAACATTGGCTAAGAAAACTGTGGAAATAGTTGATACAGATGCCGAAGGTAGAATAGTTTTATGTGATGCTTTGACTTATGCTCAACAATTAGGAGCATATCAAATCATTGATTTAGCGACTCTTACGGGTGCATGTGAGATTGCTTTAGCTGATGTTTATACGGGTGTTTTTTCTAATGATGATGAATATTTTGATAAATTTAATCATGTATTAAAAGAAAGTGATGAGAAAGGCTGGCGTTTACCTGTTGATGATGCTTATTTTAATAAGCTTAAATCAAATAGTGCTGACTTTAAGAATTGGGAAAGTAGAACAGGTGGGGCAAGTACTGCAGCTAGTTTTTTACAACAATTCATTGAAGAAGATACAAAATGGATTCATTTAGATATTGCTGGTACAGCTGATAGTGGTGGTAAAGCAGCAACTGGTGTCATGATTCGTAGTGTTGTGAATATGCTTAAAGATTAATCTTTAAGCTTTTTTATTTACAAAAACTGAAAAATATTATCATATATAAAAAAGTATGTTAAAATTAATGTAATCGTTTACGGAAAAGGAGTTGGATTATGAATCAGTCAAATAATTTAAGTGCCAAGTATATGGCTTCACAAGTATGTTTCTTTGGTGCTTTTGCTGCTATGATGGGGTATGCATCGGTATTTTTATTAAGTAAAGGTTTTAATAATTCTACTATTGGTATTCTATTATCATTAATTAGTGTTATATCAGTTTTCTTACAACCTACGATTGCAACTTTTGCAGATCAGCATAAAGAAATTGAAATTAGAAAGATTATTACTTCTATATTAGTTATTGCAATTATAGGTTCAGCATTATTAATAGTGGCACCAGCTAATCAAGTATTAATCTTTGCTTTAGTAACTATTACTTTTACATTGGTAACTTCTATTTCACCATTAATGAATACTTTAGCTTTTGTTTTTGAAAAGTATGGTATTAAGATTAATTATGGTTTGGCTAGAGGTTTAGGATCAGTATCATATGCGATTGTAGCATTGGTTTTAGGTTATGTTGTAGAATGGTTTAATGCTGATATTTTACCTATTTTCTATGTTATTTTTACTGCTTTATTGTTTATTATTGTAAATGGGTTTGTTGTTCCTAAAGATGCTCAAGCTGTAGAAGAAGAGACTAAAGAAGAAACTGAACAAAGTTCTTTAAGCTTGCTTCAATTTTCATTGAAATATAAGAAATTTGTTGCTTTCTTATTAGGTTTTGTTTGTGTGTATTTTGCTCATACGATTATTAATAATTATTTTATCCAAATTATTACACCAATAGGTGGAACGGAAAGTGATATGGGAACAGCTGTGTTCTTGGCTGCTATGTTAGAACTTCCTACAATGGCTTTTTATAATAAAATGAGTCATAAGATTAATGGTGGAACTTTAATTAAAATATCAATGATATTATTTATTGTAAAACATTTTATTACATATATTGCTACTAGTATGACTTTAATTTATGTGGCTCAAGTATGTCAAATGGGTGCTTATGCATTGTTTGTTCCTGCATCTGTAGCATATGTAAATGATAAAATAGCTAAACAAGATATTGTTAAGGGACAATCTTTCTTAACAACAGCTAATACTTTAGCAGGTATTTTTGCGAATCTTGTTGGTGGTGTGTTATTAGATGCTGTTGGGGTAAGTCAAGTATTATTGATTGGTGTTATTTTAACAGTGATAGGAGCTCTTGTAGTCATATTAACAACAGAGAAAATGACAACATCGAATGCATAAAAAAATTCAGGGTAACTGATATGATTCTCTAAAGTGAACAAAATAAATAATTAAAAGTTCACTAAGG
>JAJQEL010000103.1 GCA_021201655.1 Erysipelotrichaceae bacterium
ACCCGAACAAAATATCATTACTTTTCGGGACCCGAACAAAATTTGGTTACCCAAAAGATCCACGAAAGTGGATCTTACAACGTTTCTAAGCTTTCTTTTTTGATATTTCTAATCATCAATAATAATGTTGGTATTAAGATAATATCAGCTGCAATCCAGGCTATTGGATTAGCAGACAATATAGCATTGAATCCCCAATAATTAACAAATATCAAAGCAATAACACTTCTAGCTACTAATTCAGCAGTTCCTGCAAACATCGTTAAAGCCGATTTTCCTAGACCCTGAATAATATTTCTAGATACAAACAATGTTCCTAAAACAAAATAGAAAACGCTATTAATCACTAAGAAACTTTGCGTATCAGCAATAATACCAGTTTCACTACTATCGACAAATAATAAAGCTAAATACTTGCCAAAGAAATACATAAATGCTAAAGCAAGCAAGGCATAAACAATAACCATAATCATTGATTCTCTAATACCTTTATAAATACGATCATATTTTTTGGCACCATAATTTTGGCCACAGAAAGTAGCCATTGTTGCACCTAACATATCCATTGGTTGCGTAAAGAACATTTGGAGCTTTTGTCCTGCCGCAATGGCTGCAACTTTAGCGGAACCTAATGAATTCACAGCTGTTTGTAAGATGACTGTTCCTACCGCAGTAATAGAATATTGCAAAGCCATTGGCAAAGCAATTTTTAATAGATTTATGATAATTGGTAAACGAATTCTTCGTGTACCCTTATTAAAACGTAAATTAGGATATTTATGCCACATGTAAATAAAGCACAAAACAGCTGAAACGCCTTGGGAAAAAATGGTTGCAATCGCTGCCCCTCTGACACCCATTTGTAAATTAATGATCATAAATAAATCTAAAAAGATATTTAAAACGGAAGATAAAATCAAAAACTTTAAAGGTGTCTGACTATCACCTAAGGCTCTAGAAATACTAGCTAAAATATTATATGCTAAAGTACAAGTTAAACCATAAAATATGATAATGATGTATCGATAAGAATCCATGATAATATCTTTTGGTGTTTGCATAATTTCAAGTAAATTATAAGTTGTAAAATGCATGAGAATTGTTAAAGTAATCGCAAAAGCAATACATAAATAGACGGCATTCGTAATTGTGTTTAACACCAAGTTCTATTTTTTAGCACCAAAAGCCTGAGCAATCGGAATTCCAAAACCATTCGTTAAGCCTAAAGTAAAGCCAATAACTAAAAAATTAAGTGATCCAGTTGCACCAACAGCTGCTAAAGCATTCACTCCTACAAATTGCCCAACAATCATAGTATCTACAATATTATAAAATTGTTGAAACAATGCACCACCAATTAAGGGAATACAAAATTGAATAATTAATTTCAATGTATTCCCTTGTGTTAAATCTTTTTCCATTTCTCCTCACCCTTTACGATTATACTATAATCATACAAAAATGGACAAGGAATTTTTTATGCTCTTAATGAAAAATCAAAATCTTCAATTTTCTTAGTTTCAGCAACCATCAAGAAACGATCGTTTTGTTTAATCACATATTGGGGATCAATACCTAATTCTAAGGCATTTGTTTCCATATTTCTTTTACCTAATAAATTAATATTATACTTATGTCTTAGATTTAAATTGATAATCTTATGACCCACCCAGGAAAGTGGTACACTCATTTCTACAATACAATTATTATCATCTATCTCAACCAAATCAGCAATATTTTTACGTAATAATTGTCTAGCTATCCTAACTCCCATCTCTTTTTCAGGACGAACGACACGGGTAGCCCCTAAATTTTCTAAAATACTTTGAAAACGTTCATTCTTAGCCTTGGCAATAATATAAGGAATACCAATTTCTTTAAGATTAATCACAGCCAACAGGCTCTCTTCCAGATGATTTCCAATCGCGACAATACCGACATCAAACTCTTCAATCCCTAATTCTCTTAAAAACTCTTCATCAGTAACATCACCAATAATTGCTCTTGTGGCATATTCTGCTACACTTTCAACATGTTCTTCATTATTATCAATTGCAATCACAGTATGACCGTAATCTGATAATGTTTTTACTATTGTTTCGCCAAATACACCTAAACCTAATACAACAAACTGTTTCTTTTTCATAATACTAACCTAATAAGACTTCTCCATTAGGATACGTCATTTCCTTTCTTTTATTTTGATGATAGCGTTGTGTAAATACCAGTAACATTGTCAAAGGACCAATACGTCCTGTATACATCAGTAACATAATCACAATCTTACCAAAATTTGTAAGACTACTTGTCACATTGGCACTTAAACCTACAGTTCCAAAAGCAGAATAGACTTCAAACATAATATTAATAAAATCACATGATTCAGATATCGATAACAAGAACAAACCAGTCAAAGAAATAAAGAAACTAATTAACGCAATCGTTAAAGATCTTTTGGCTAATTGATCAGAAATTGTTCTATCCATAATTGTTAAATGATTATGACCAAGTAATAATGTACGAATATATAAAATCATAATCATCAATGTTGTGGTTTTCATACCACCTGCAGTTCCAGCAGGTGATCCACCAACAAACATCAGCATACTGCATAATAACTTTGTCGGATTACGCAAAGAATACATATCAACAGTGCAAAAACCAGCTGTTCTAAGTGTCGTTGATTGAAAGAAACTGGTTAACAACTTATGCCCTATAGACATAGAACCAATGGTATCAGGATTATGATATTCTAATAAAAAGAAACCAAGCGTCCCAATCAATAATAAACTTCCTGTCATAATTAACACAATCTTACTATGAAGTGATAAATACTTATAAAGTTTTTTCTTATGTTTTTTAAAACAATTTGTTAAATCAACCCATACCACAAAACCTAAACCACCAGCAATAATTAATCCCATAATGACAATATTCACTAATATATTACTTTGATAATTGATTAGGGAACTACTTCCTAATAAATCAAACCCAGCATTACAAAATGCAGAAACACTATGAAACAATCCATAGTAAATACCTTTTGAAAAACCAAACTCACCAATAAACTCAATAGATAATAAAATAGTCCCTGTCAATTCAAAAAATATGGTATATTGAATAACCTGCTTCATATAACCAGCAATATTGGATACACTATTTTGATTCAAAGCTTCTTGCATCAGCATCTTACTTTCATATGTTAACTTTCTTTTTAACAAAACTAACGTTAAATTCATTAATGTTAAAAACCCCAAACCACCAATTTGTATAAGTATTAATACAATTATTTGACCAATTAAAGTATATTGTTCCACTATACAAAATGGCACTAATCCTGTTACACAAGTAGCACTTACAGCAATAAATAAATGATCAATATATGAAACACTATTGTTTTTATTGGAAATAGGTAAAGTTAAAAGAATCGAGCCAACGAAAATAACCGCTAAAAAACTAAAAGCTATTCTTCTAACTATAGAATACTGTTTCTTTTTTTGATGCTTATTAACTTCCACCACATTCATTTTTGATCATCCTCTCTATTATTATTATAATTATCAAGATAATCATCGGTCATTTTCATAATAATACCACCTAATATAAGTGCCAGAATAAATACAAAAGCCATTGCGATATCTTGCATATTCTCATCCCCTTATCTAATTTCATCTTAACAAGGAATTTATAAAGAAATAATTAATGAAATAAATAAAGATATTAAGAAAACATAAAGAAAAAAATCTTAATGTTTTCTTAATATCAACAGATTTTTATTTATATGAGTTTAATTATTTTCATGTTATAATATATCATTAAGTAGAGGGGATGAAAGTATGGCGCAACGCTTAATAAAGGGGAAATTAAAGATATTTTTTAGTTATACTTATCATAAAGACTTAACTATAAGTATGTTGAAATCTGCTTATGAACTTAAATTACAGGGGTATGATGTTAAGATAGGAGAATTATCTAATGATATTAATGAATATCCATTAGATTATATCAATGATAAGCATATTTTTGATGTCGATGATGCTTTAAGGCTATCCCCTGACTTTATAGTTATCGAAGATATGATTGATGACAATGCGATTATTTCTCGACATAAAAAAAGATATCAGGATATTATAGAATTATTAGAGGCTGGAATAAATGTTTATACATGTTTATTGGTAGAAAATATTGAAGGATTGAATGATGTTGTAGAAAGTATTTTAGAAAAAAGTGTTCAACGTATTCCTGATTACATATTTGACCATGCTGATGAAGTTGAATTTATTGATAAAGTACCATCAGATATGCTCAATACTTATCGTTTAGATCAACTCAATCAGTTAAGGCAATTAGCTATGAAACGATGCATGAATCGTTTAGAAATGAAACAAAACTATAATCCCATATTAACAGACGAACATATTTTAGTTTGTTTAAGTGCTTCACCAACGAATCCCAAGGTTATTAGAAACGCTGCTTATATGGCACAAGCTTTAAATGCCCATTTAACAGCTTTATATGTTGAAACCAGTAAATCACAAACTAATGAACAAAGACAACTATTAAAAGAAAATATGAATTTAGCGAAAGAATTTAATGCGAACATTGAAACTGTTAAAGGTGATGATATTGCATATCAAATATCAGAATTTGCGAATAAATTTCATATCACAAAAATTGTTTTAGGTCATAGTCGCCAAGAAGGAATGTTTCCAGCACTTAAAACAAATCTCGTAGAACAGCTTATCCAAATGACACCTGATTTAGATATTTATATTATTCCTGTGCATGGTTATAGTACTTATAAAGTCAACCTACCAGAAATGCATCCACAAAATATTACTTTATCAGATACTTTAAAAAGTATTCTTATCTTAGTAGAAGTCACTCTTATAGGTTATTTATTTCATTATTTAGGTTTTAGTGAAGCGAATATTATTACTGTTTACTTATTAGGTGTTTTATTAACAGCTATGCTTACATCTGCTAGAATCTATAGTTTAGTTATTTCTATTGCGAGTGTCTTTGCCTTTAATTTCTTTTTTACGACACCACAATTTTCTTTAGCAACTTATGGTTCGGGTTATCCAATGACCTTTATCATTATGTTTATTGCTGCGTATATTACCAGTACGTTAACCGTTAGAGTGAATCAAAATGCGAAAAGTTCAGCTCAAACAGCCTATCGTACAAAGATTATGTTAGAAACCAATCAATTATTGCAGCAAGAAAGTGATAAAAATGGGATTATAAATGTTATCATTCATCAATTATCACGATTACTAAAAAAAGATATTATACTTTATCCAATTATTAATGATAAGGTTCGAGAACCAGTTACATGTCTATTAGAAGATAGTCAAAATGATTTTACAAATGATGAAGAAATGAAAGTTGTAAAATGGGTTTATGATCATCATAAAGAAGCAGGTGCTACTACGGAAACATTTGACAATGCCAAGTGTCTATATCTTCCTATTTCTAGTAATGATAAATTATATGGTATAGTTGGTATAAGAATCGCAAAAGAGCCATTAGATTCCTTTGATTATAGTATTTTATTATCTTTATTAGGTGAAACAGGATTGGCCTTTGAAATAGATTATGCGAATAAAGAAAAAGCTAAAGCAGACTTACGTGCGCAAAATGAACAATCACATGCTAACTTATTAAGATCCATATCCCATGATTTAAGAACACCGCTCACTTCTATATCTGGGAATGCAAATATGTTATTGACTCAAGAGGAAAATCTGGATGCAACGCAAAAGAAGCAGCTCTATACGGATATGTATAATGATGCTTTGTGGTTAAATGGGTTAGTAGAAAATTTATTATCTGTATCGAGAATTGAAAATGGTACAATGAAATTAAATTTGAATACTGAGGTTATTGATGAATTAATACAAGAAGCTATTGAACACACAGAGAGAAAAACATTTGAACATCATATTATTTATGAACCATTAGATGATATAATATTAGTAGAAGCTGATGCTAGGCTGATTATTCAAGTCATCTTTAATTTATTAGACAATGCGATTAAATATACACCGAAAGATTCTATTATTGAAATAAAAGTAACACCACAAGATAAATATGTCATTATTGATATCATGGATAATGGTCCAGGTATCCCTGATGAAAATAAACCACATATCTTTGATATGTTTTATACGGGCAATCAGAAAGTGGCTGATAGTCATAGAAGTTTAGGTTTGGGGTTAGCATTATGCAAATCTATTATTAATTCTCATCATGGAACTATTACTGTTTTAGATAATGTTCCTTGTGGTTCTATTTTTAGATTTACTTTGCCTACAAAGGAGGTTACACTATATGAAGAATAAACCAACAATACTCATTGTTGAAGATGATAGAGCCGTTAGAAATCTTATTTCTACTACTTTAGCAACTCATGATTATAAATATTTATTAGCCCAAAATGGGGCAAGTGCCTTGTTAGAAGCAACATCTCATAATCCTGATATAGTATTATTAGATTTAGGTTTACCAGATATGGATGGAATCGATATTATTAAGAAAATAAGATCATGGTCTAATATGCCTATTATTGTCATTAGCGCGAGAAGTGAAGATAATGATAAGATTGAAGCTTTAGATGCAGGAGCTGATGATTATTTAACAAAACCTTTTTCTGTAGAAGAATTATTAGCCCGTTTACGAGTAACATTAAGAAGATTAAATTATATTAGAACATTATCTGATAAAGAAAGCTCAATCTTTATTAATGGTGATTTAAAGATAGATTATAATTTGGGTTGTGTTTATCTTAATAATGAAGAATTACATTTAACGCCAATTGAATATAAGCTATTATGTTTACTAGCAAAAAATGTTGGAAAAGTCCTCACCCATACTTATATTATTCATGAAATATGGGGTGTAGGTTATGAAAACGAAGTTGCGACACTTAGAGTCTTTATGACAACACTAAGAAAAAAGATTGAAAAGAATTCGAACAATAAATATATTCAAACTCATGTAGGTATTGGATATCGTATGTTAAAAGTAGAGAATAAATCATGATCAATATGGAAATATAGGAGGTAGAAATATAGCGTATAAAGTTAAGTTAACAGTTATTGATAAGAAATGTTATCCAGAATTACAACAAGAATTTTGTGCTGATCCTTCTTTTGGACCATGTCCTTGTTATAATGTGGGTGATGAGTTTATTTTTTATCGAGAAGATGGTAAAGATGATTTCTGGCATATGGGACTCAATACTTTGGTTAAAACAGATGCTGATCCTAACACTGTAGCAGGATGACCAAAGATGCCTCATTGTTCGGAGGCTTGGGATGCTATCAGTCGTTATATTTATACAGGATTACAAGGTGGTTCTATTATGAAAGGCTGGATGAAGGAAGAAGACATCATGATTACCTGTTGCAGCGATGGGACAAGACCTGTGATATTTAAAATCGAACGAATTGACGAATAAAAAAATCAATCATAACGATTGATTTTTAGATGCCCAAGGCAAGAATCGGACTTGCTGCTGCTGATTACCATTCAGCTGTATTGCCATTATACTACATGGGCGTGCATATATTATATCAAAGAATAATAGCTTATACAAACAAAATATGAGAAATATTATTTCTCATATTAAGTACGTCTATCAAATGATTGATGACATTTAGGGCATGTAATAGTAATGGCTCCTTTTCCTTTAGGAACTCTTAAATATTGATGACAATAAGGACATTTAAGATATTTATGTGTCTTACGATATTTCCATTTGTTGACTTGACGATTACCCCATTTTCTTACACCAGATGTTCTTGCTAGATACCAGTTGTTTTCAGATTGTCTTTGATAAATATTTCTAGAAAACACACGATAACATTCAAATATAAGAACCACCCACATCAATATATAAATATAAGGTACAAATATTGATAACACAGCTAATATCAAATACACAACGAATAAAAAATTACCTAAATTATCAATACCATATCGACCACTCATAAAGTTTCTTAACCAATTTCTCATTTTTTCATCACCTGAATGCTATTATAGAAACGAAATATGAATCGGATATGTACAATAGAATCAATTTTTGATAAAGTTTTTGAATAATAGATAACTTTCATATATAATAGGTAGGGTATTGTTTGGAGGTAGTGATATGTATAATCAATATAGAGAAGGATGGCTAGAAGTTATTAGTGGTTGCATGTTTGCAGGGAAAACAGAAGAATTGATTCGTCGTATTAATGTTTTATCTTTTGCTAAAAAGAATATTATAGTTTTTAAACCTAAGATTGATGATCGTTATTCTGATACAGAAATTGTTTCCCATGCAGGTATGCATGTACCTTGTATTGTTATTGAAAAAGCAATAGAAATATTAGATCATATTCAAGATGATACGCAAGTTGTGGCAATAGATGAAGTTCAATTTTTTGACGCAGAAATTGTAGATGTTTGTGAATATTTAGCAGATAATGGCTTACGTGTGATGGCAGCTGGATTAGACGAAGATTTTAGAGGTGAACCATTTGGTGTTATGCCTCAACTTTTAACCCGCGCTGAATTTGTGACAAAGTTAACAGCAGTTTGCGCCAAATGTGGTGCACCTGCTACACGTACTCAAAGAATCGTGGATGGACAACCTGCATCTTATGATGATCAAATTGTATTAGTAGGTGCAGTTGATCATTATGAGCCAAGATGTCGACATTGTCATGAAATTAAGTATAAACCGCAAAAATATCATAGATTTTAATTTTTGCTTACATAATTAGGAATTTTGTAAAAGTTCATAATTAAGACATAATTCAAATGTATATTAAACAATGTCGAAAGACAATACGATAGTATTGATTCCCCTCAAATCTATCATATATCCCTAAGAAAGAGTTGCTCCCCCAAAGCAACTCTTTCAATTTTTAATTTAAAAAACAATACAACGTAATGAAAAAAACAATACAATGTAATGGAATATATTGATATTTTCATTACGATAGTGTATAATAAAATTGAAAGGAGTGTTGAGTATGGCACAATCAGTAAATATTAATTTTCGTTTAGACGCAGATTTAAAGAAAAATATGGAACAAGTATGCTCTGATATGGGAATGTCAATGACAACTGCTTATACAATTTTTACTAAAACTGTGTGCAGAGAAAAACGCATTCCATTTGAAGTTACGGCTGATCCGTTTTATTCTGAAAAAAATATTCATTACTTAGAAAGTATAGTAAGTGATATTAATAATGGAAAAGCACATTTTGAAGAACATGATTTAATTGAGGATTAGTCATGAGATTGATATGGGAAGATCGAGCATGAAATGATTATCTTTATTGGCAATCTCTGGATAAGAAAACTTTGAAAAGAATAAATTCAATTATTAAGGATATTCAAAGAAATCCGTTTAGTGGTATTGCTAAACCAGAACCATTAAGAGGAAATTTATTGGGATATTGGAGTAGAAGAATTAATGAAGCCGATAGAATTGTATATAAAATTGAAAATGATAATGTTTGTATAATTTCATATAGATATCATTATTAAAAAGATCTCTAGAATCTCTTAAAAGGGATTCTTTTTTTGTTTATGTTCAGATAAATATTATGTTCAGTTGTTGAAAGAAATACTCAATTCATGTAGGTTTCTCCAAATTTAACTGAACATAATATATTTAATGAATTGTTAATATTTATCTATCAATTATGATGTATTACTATCAGTTTTTATTATATTTATCGAATCTTAATATTGCATATTAAATATAATTTGCTATAAAACTTTAATTATCTAAATTATCCTAATTTATAATAATCTAATCTTAATGGTTTTTTAACAGGATTATAAAATTATGTTCAGAAAGTTAAAATTAAAAGTTGAATTAATCATGATTTTTAAAAATTACTGAACATAACTAGAAACTGAACATAAATAAAATTATGTTCAGCTGCACATAATTATGTTTATGCTCCCCCAAAGCAACTCTTTCAATTTTTACAGGAAAATGATATACTACATCCGAGGTGAGATCATGATAAAACTATTTGCGACAGACTTAGATGGGACTTTTTTTAATGCCTTACATACAACCGATAAATATTTATTAGATACAATAGATATGATTAATGAACAACATAAATACTTTGTAGTCGCTACGGGTAGACATATGCGTAGCTATCAACAAAAATCTTTTTTCAAAGATTGTCATATTTATAATATATGTATGAATGGTGCTAGAATATTGGATAATGACAGAAATGTTATATATGAAAAGAGTTTAGATAAAGAAATCGTTAAAGAGATGTTAGAACTATTTCCTGATGTTGATTTAGAATTTAATGACGCTGATTATACATATTGTAAGTTTTCATCATTGAATCATCTTAAGAATGTCTATGATCCTAACCTAATAAAAAGAATCGCTAAAAAAATATATTATGCATTAGGTTTATCAGAATGGAAATTTCATCAAAGTAATAAAGATATTCTTAAGCATGATATATTAAAAATCAATGCTCATATCAATGATGATAAAGAAACACAAAGATTACAGGCTTATATTGATGCTCATGATAATATTGTCAATGCACCATTTACAAGTAATTTTTTTGAAATAACGGATAGCAGTGTCAATAAAGGCAATGCCATAAAGATATTAATGAAACAATTAGGTATTAATGAAGATGAAGTTGCTGTTTATGGTGATGGTGGCAATGATGTCGTCATGTTAGAAATGTTTGAATATTCATATGCACCTAGTGATGGTAGTGATATAGCGAAGAATGCAGCAAAGCATATTATAGGTAAAAATAGTGAATATGCAGTGGCTAAGCATATGCGTAATAGTTTAAAAAAATAATGAAATAATCATAAATATGTTCACATGAAATTCACAAATTTGGTTTATATTGGATGTGTAAAATAATAGTTCGTATCTCTCCCTTATAAAATATGTCTTTTAAAAGAACCAATGTCATTGGTTCTTTTGTTTTATATTTATGTTATAATGAGATAGGAGGAAAATTCATGAATAATATATTATTTGATTTAGATGGTACTTTAACAGATCCTTTTTTAGGTATATGTAGTGCTGTTAATTATAGTCTAAAGTATTTTCATAAAGAAGAGGAACATTTAGAAGATCTTAAGAAATTTATCGGTCCACCTTTAGATGTATCATATAGAGAATATTATCATATGAATGATAATGAAATAGAAATTGCTATAAAAAAATATCGTGAATATTTTGGTGATATTGGATTATTTGAAAATGAAGTTTATGAAGGTATAGAAGAGATGTTACAAACATTAATTGATTATCATAAAAACCTATATATATGTACTTCCAAGCCTTATGAATATACCATAAGAATATTAGAACATTTTCATTTAGATTCTTATTTTAAAGGTATTTATGGAGCAACTATGAGTGGCTCTAGAAAATATAAGAAGGATGTTATAAGTTATTGTATAGATAAAGAAAATCTTGATTATCGTGATTGTATCATGGTAGGGGATAGATATCATGATATTGAAGGAGCACATGAAAATAATATAGCTTGTGTTGGCGTATTATATGGTTATGGATATATTGAAGAGTTTAAAGAATATCAATGTGATTATATTGTAGAAAATATACAAGAACTTACACAATTATTATTAGAAGGTGAATGAAATGCGAGAAAATATGAAATATGATACCAATCTTTATCAATTAAGAGAAACAGTTTTGATGAGAATGATGGAAATAATTAAGAATCAAAGATATATAGAAAGTGGAGGAACCATTTTCTTTGGTGATTCTTTAACAGAGTTTTTTGATATTGATAAGTATTTTAAAGAAATTGAAGTTAAATATAATACAGGTATTAGAGGCATTACGAGTGGTATGTTGTTACATTTTATTGATGAAGGTGTTCTAAAATATCAACCAAGTCAAGTGATTATCATGATAGGTACAAACGATTTAGGAAATACAGTCATGGCATCTCCTAGAGACATAGCATTAAATGTCAAAGAAATGGTTGAAATAATTCATTATAATTTACCTGATTGTAAAATAGTCTTATTAAGTCCAATCCCATGTCTTAAAAACCAAACTTACTATGAAACAAAACAAGGATTAAGAAACAATGATATCTTACAAATGATATATCAAGAATATCAACGTGTTATTCCTTATGATTATGTACAAATGATTAATGTTTATAATGTACTATGTAATAAACAAGGTCAAGTGATACCATCATATTATGTGGATGGTTTACATATTAATGATGATGGTTATAGCATGCTTGCAAAAAAAATCAAGGAGGAACTCTATGCAAAAGTATTATGAAATCAAAACCAATAAAGGCACATTAAGAGGTTATTTTCATCAGCCTGATATTGATAAATATCCTGTATGTTTGATATTTCATGGTTTTACAGGAAGTCATTTAGGAACAAAATTCTCTTATGTCACGATTTCCCGTTTATTAGAAGAAAAAGGTATTGGAAGTGTGAGATTAGATTTTCTAGGAACTGGAGATTCAGATTTATTATTTAAGGAAATGACTTTTAAAGATGAGTTAGAATCTGGAGAAATTATCTTAAAAGAAGTATCGAGTCTTCCTCAAGTGAGTGATATTTATTTATTAGGTCACTCTATGGGTGGTGCAGTAGCAAGTGAACTTGCTAAAGTATATCCTCATGATATTCAAAAAATGTGTTTATGGGCACCAGCTCTGAATTTAAGTGATGCCTTGGAATATCTTAAAGGTCATGTAGTAGAAGCCCCTACATATAATCATGGAGGTTTTGAAACATCTAACGCATTTGTTGAAGATATTATTTCTCGTGATTTTTATAAAGATTTAGATACTTATAAAAATTCTCTTATGATTATTCATGGAACTAAAGATACAACTGTTCCTTATAACATATCAGAAAAATATCTAAAAGGATACTATCATCCAGACTTTCATCCAATCTTAGATGCTACGCATAATTATGATGATTTAGATCATATCAATGAAGTAATCAATTTAACAATAGAATTTCTATCAAAAAAGTGACTTAACGTCACTTTTTAGCTTCTCAATATTTTTTCAATATCAATATTTTTAACTAGAATAACATATATCAACATTGTAATAAGATATATCAAGATAATATCTATACAACTTAGTAACAATAACAAATAACTTGATTGATATAAAGTTATAATCAACACATTTAAAATCAAACTTAAAGGAAAAACATACTTAATTTCATTCAAATATTCTACACTTAATAATCTTATAAAATCTAATATACCAAAACCATTAATCAACAATAAAGTTAATTCTTTTCTTCTTTGTATAAACAAATAAACATTCATAACAAGTATCGCAATAACACCAATCACTGATAAAACTATAATTAATCCTAATTCAACATTATGATAATAATCAACAATATCATCTATCGCATCATCATTCACAGCATCACTATTCACGGTATAATTTAAATCTTCATAATATTCTTTCTTCTCTTTAAAATCCTCATAACTATCACACTCTACTATTAATCCAACATAAGTATCACCATCATAAAGATTTTCGATATCTTGATAATACATATATATAAAGTAACTACTATTATTATAAGTATCGTAAATACCATTCTTTAATGTTCCGAGTATTGTAATATCAACACTTTTATTTATATTATTATTATCTTCATATATTTCAAAGTTTAAACTCATATTATCAGTAATTGAAGGATAATTCATTCTTATGGATTCATAAGCTTCATGACTTAAATAAATACCATTTTCATAATTTGATATGTGATTATAAGAATCGAGTTTATTGCTTAAATCTTGACTATCAAAATAAGGAATAATATTGACTTGTGTATCTTCAGTTAGTGTTATTTTTATATAAGGATGTTCATAAGATTCAAATGTACCATAGTCATATAAATCATAACTATTGTAAGGAAAACGTGTTTCTTTATTTTTTGTTACATAGAGGAGCTTATCATATTGATCATAGATGAGCGTTTTATTGCTTTCTAATAGTTGATTGGTAAAACAGATAGAGAATATACTTAATACAATAATACTTAATATAATGATTGATAATAAGCCATATTTAACTTTATATTTTTTAAAAGTATCATGACAATATGTTTGATAAAATTGAGGAGAAATCTTAGTATGTTGTTTTATTATCGTATTGTCTTGTATGGCTTGATCTTTGGTAAGTATTAAATGTTGATTCTCTATTGTATATATACGATCGGCAACCATGCTAGCTGTTTCACTATGACTAGATATAATGACACTCTTATGCATTTGATGAGCCAATTGATGACATATATGAAAGATAATCATTTCATTTTCTTTATCTAATGAAGCTGTTGGTTCATCTAAAATGAATATATCAGGTTCTTTGATCAAAGCACAGCCTATGGCTAATCTTTGTTTTTGACCTAACGATAGTGTACTAACACTTTGATGGAGAGGAACATGTAATTGCACTATTTCTAAAATCTCTAATAAATCTTTATTGTTAACATCCTTTCCTACCATAAATGCATAATGTTTAAGATTTTGTTTCACATCTAAATGATCAATAATTTCATTATTCTGAAATACAAAACCAATCCTATTTCTTCTTATATCATTCATCAGTTTTGGATTGTTTATTAATACATCATCAATATAAATATCGCAATCATTTGTAAGTAAACCCAAACGATACAATAAAGCTGACTTCCCTGATCCACTTTCACCTTTGATAAGAGTGATACAAGATGAAGGAACATTGATACTTTCATGATCAAATAAAACCTTATCATATGCAATATGAATATTATCTAACTTAATCATTTCATCACCTTTTTCATTATTATAGGAATCAGTAATTCTACTAATAAAGATAAACTTATGATACCTATACCTACTTTTATAGTCATCACAATATAACTAATACTTAATGCATTTAATACATATGTCACAATAAAGAAAAATATCAATGATAATAAACATACAATTATAGTATTAATGCTATATTTTTTTATAAAGAATAATGATTTATTAGACTTATCAATACCTAAAGAACTCAAAAAAGCTTGGGTATTTTTTCTTCAATATGACTTATATACTGTATATATAAATATAATGCAAAAACCACTACAAACATGACAAGACTAGCTGTGGTAAATGTTGATTGTGTATTATTTTCAATATTTAAATAAGCACTTGTATCTAAATATTCGCTTTCTACGTTGTATCCCAATTCTTCTAATTCACTGGCGACTTCTTCTAATTGTGAATGATTTGTAACCTCAACGCTGAATGCAGTAGCACTATCTGTTGTCCATTTACTTTGTTCCACAATATAATCATTTTCTGTTAAAGTATAATCACTAGGATATTCATCAATATAACTACCTATATAAGGCTTAGCGGTAATCCAGTAAATTGTTCTAGAATCAGGATAATCATCAATAATATCATTATAATATTCTAATAATAAACTTTGGCTAACATAAATACCACCATCATAACTATTCTCCACACCTAATGATGTCCCACTAATAACACCATTAATTGGTAATTTGACAGTTACATAATGACATTTAATCTCATTAGCTGATATCACTGTACTACCATCATCATTTTCAATGGTGACCTCCACACTACCACTTGTATTATAAATAGGTATTGGTAACATAAATTCTAATTTTTTTAAAGAATCATCATCTGTAAAAAGATTATTATAAAGCTCTTCGGTAATATAAATACCATCACTATCATCACTAAAATATTCTAACAAATATGATGAATAATCTTTATCATCAAGATATGTTGAAAACATCATACTATAACCTTCACAGTCAAACGATGATATCATTTCATTGTTCACATAACTTGTTAAAATAGAACTTTCATCGATACTATTTTCATTCCCAATATCATCAACATCAAAATTTTTAGTCATTGTTAGATCAAAACGCCAATTGATTGATTCAACATTTTCAATATTGGATATAGTTTGATAATCTTCTAAAGTCATAGGTGTTTCACTACCATTATAAGAATAAGTATTATCAATAAAAGGATTCTTAGAAACAATAATTTCTTTAGAAGATAAGTTATCTAACTGAGAATTGGTATAAGCAATAAGATAATTATTAAATGAGAAAGCAATCATGAGAAATGCGATGGAAAAGCTTAATAAAATATATAAAAACTTTTTATAAAGTTTTTGATGTATGAGTGATTTCCCTATATATTTGAAGAATATTTGATTGTTTTTATGATATGATAAAGCATTATCGGTGATGGGATTTTCATGTTTAATATCTTTAATAAGTTTTTTATTTTCAATGGTATATAATACATCAGCTTGATCAATAAGAGCTTGATCATGAGAAGAAGCAATAACGATATGTCCTTGATGGGCATATTGTTTGATAAAGTCAATGACACTATCTTTATTATCTTTGTCTAATGCAGCTGTTGGCTCATCTAATATAAGAATGTTAGGTTGTTTTAAAACAGCTAGGAAAAGTGAACAACGTGTTTGTTCACCACCAGATAACTGTTTAGGAAACTTATGTAGTAAATTTCTTATTTTTAATGTATCTAATAAAGATTCCTGATTATCATCAATTCCATATAATTCCATCATAAAATGCATATGTTCTTCAATCGTTAATTCTTCATAAAAGCAAGGTAGTTGATAAACAATGCTGATATTCTGATAAATATATTCATCACAGTTTTGTATATCTATTATATTATGATTATATTGATAGTCACATGGATGCTTACATAACAAAGCATCGATAAGTGTTGATTTTCCAGTTCCACTTTTTCCACATAATACAGTTAATTCTCCAGGCGACGCTTTGAAAAAAGCATCGTCAAAAACAATATGATTATCAAAAGCTATATGAATATGATTCAATTTCAACATGGTAATTCCTCCCAACTATAACTAAATGATATAAGATAAAATATTTTTTGTCAATAAAATACTATATTTTAAAACATATTTGATTTTTATAAAATATATTGTTATATTATTAATGTGGGTGATATTATGGCGAAGAGTTCAAAGTATTTTATAAAGTTAGACTTGATTATTTTAAGTGTTTTACAAGATCAGGATAGATATGCTTATGAGATTACAAAATATGTTAGAGAAAAATCTCAAGGTGTTATCGTTCCTAAACAAGGAACGATGTATCCTGTCATTTATCAATTATTGGAAGATGGTTGTATTACAAGTCACAGTGAATTATACAACAATAAAGCAAGAGTCTATTATCATTTAGAAGATAAAGGGAGAGAATATTTAAAGAAAGGTATAGAAGAATATGATGCTCTTGTAAGAGCTGTTGATTTGTTTTTACATGGGGAGGAACATTATGACAGATAAAGAAAAGTATTTTAAAGATGTAAAAAAATTTTTCCAATCAATGGTAAAAGGGAAAAAGAATTTTTAAAGGGAATTCAAAATCAAATTAATGAGTTGGACGATTGTACTTATGAGGATATTGTCGAAGAAATGGGAGAACCTAAAGATATTGTGGCATCTTATTATGAAGAAGTTGATAGTCAATATTTGATAAAAAAGATGAATACTAGGAGGCTGGTTAAATGGTTTGGTATGATTATAACTATTATTATATTGATTACATGTCTGATATTTGCTTATGAAATACATAAAGCAAGGATTGCGATTGAAGAGGAGTATCCACTACAATTTGAGGAGGTTATAGAATAATGAATGACAAGAGTTATTCATTATTTTTTGTATTGTCTTTTAACATATTTATGATATAATCAAGTGGCAACAAAGGAGTGGAATAATGAATAACATTAGAAATATTGCTATTATTGCCCATGTTGACCATGGTAAAACAACTTTGGTTGATCAATTGTTGAAGTTATCTGGAACATTAAAGGACAATGAACAAATAGCAGAAAGAGCTATGGATTCTAATGCTCTTGAAAGAGAAAGAGGTATTACCATTTTAGCTAAGAATACAGCTATTAATTATAAAGATTATCGTATAAATATTATGGATACGCCAGGACATGCCGATTTTGGTGGTGAAGTGGAACGTATTATGAATATGGTTGATGGTGTTTTATTGGTGGTTGATGCTTATGAAGGCACTATGCCACAGACCCGTTTTGTTTTAAAGAAGGCTTTAGAAGCCAAAGTTAAACCAATTGTGGTGATTAATAAAGTAGATAGACCAGTTGTCAGAATTGAAGAGGTCATGGATGAAGTTTTAGAGTTGTTTTTAGAGCTGGGAGCAGATGATAGTCAAATTGATTTTCAAACAGTCTTTGTTTCCGCTTTAATGGGAACATCTAGCTTAGATCCTGATGTTTCTACACAAGTTCCTAATATGGATTGCTTGTTTGATATGATTATTGATGAAATACCTGCACCTTCTGTTGATGAAGAAGGATCATTACAATTCCAGCCTGCATTATTAGATTACAATGATTATGTGGGACGTATTGGTATTGGTCGTATTCAAAGAGGTAAGATGAAGGTTAATGAATCTGTTGTATGTGTTAGAGCTGATGGCACAAAGACACAATTTAGGATTCAGAAGTTATTTGGCTTTATTGGTTTACATAGGATTGAGATTGAAGAAGCAACAGCTGGAGATATTGTAGCCATTGCTGGCTTGTCTGATATTGGTGTTGGCGAGACTGTATGTAATATTGGTAAAGAAGATCCTTTACCATTACTTAGAGTGGATGAACCGACAATTCAAATGGTTTTTGGTAGTAATACGTCACCTTTTGCAGGAAGAGAGGGTAAATTTGTTACTGCTAGTAAGATTGAAGATCGATTAAATCGTGAAACAAATAGGGATGTTTCTTTAAAAGTGGAACGTATTCCTAATAGTGAAGAATGGATTGTTTCAGGTAGAGGAGAATTACATTTATCTATCTTAATTGAAAACATGCGTAGAGAAGGTTTTGAGTTACAAGTTTCTAAACCTGAAGTTATTGTTAAGAATATTGATGGTAAGAAATGTGAACCTTATGAAGAAGTTTATATTGAAGCTCCTGATGAATGTATTGGCAGTGTGATTGAATCACTAGGATTTAGACATGGTGAACTGCAAAATATGGATTCTGAAAACGGTATGACCAAAGCGGAATATATTATCCCTTCACGTGGTTTGATAGGCTTTATGACTAACTTTTTAACTATGACAAAGGGTTATGGTATTATCAACCATTCATTTATTGATTATCGTCCAATGGAAGGGGCTACGGTTGGTGAAAGGCAACTTGGTGTACTGGTTTCAATTGATACTGGACAAACAACAGCTTATTCACTAGGCAGTGTTGAAGATAGAGGTGTCATGTTTGTCGGACCTGGGACAGAAGTTTATGAAGGTATGATTGTTGGTGAACACAATCGTGATAAAGATTTAGTTGTTAATGTGACGAAAGGTAAACAATTAACTAATACCAGATCATCTACAAAAGACTCTACGGTTGTCTTAAAGAAACCTCGTGTCTTTAATCTAGAAGCTTGTTTAGATTATATTAACGAAGATGAACTTGTCGAAGTTACACCTAAAAATATTCGTTTAAGAAAACGTTTATTAACAGACATCGAAAGACGTAAAGAATTTGTTAGAAAGAACAGTTAACATCCTTTTATAGGATGTTTTTTTAAGGAGAATATAATGGAAAGAATAGTGGAAATTTGTTGTGGTGGTTATGAAGATGCCTTGAACGCTTATCAAGGTGGGGCTACACGTATAGAACTTAATAGTGCATTGCATTTAGGTGGATTAACACCATCATTAGGATCACTCATTCTCACTAAACAAAATACCAATTTAGAAGTGATTTGTATGATAAGACCACGTGGATCTGGATTTTGTTATAGTGAGAGAGAATTTGAGGTTATGAAATATGATGCCAAGTTACTCATGGATAATGGTAGTGATGGCTTAGCTTTTGGTTTTTTAGATAAACAAGGAAATATAGATAAAGATAAAACGAAACAAATGATTGATATCATAAAACAATATCATGGTACAGCTGTATTTCATCGCGCTTTTGATTGTGTGAGCAACCCTTATGAAAGTATTGAAACATTGATTGATCTAGGTATTGATCGAGTATTAACCAGTGGTTTAGAAAATAAAGCCATGGAAGGTATAGAACTCATCAAAGATTTACAAGCGAAATATGGAGAACAAATAGAAATACTGGCTGGTAGTGGAATCAATGCTACTAATGCAAGAACAATTATGGATGAAACAGAAATTTATCAAGTACATAGTTCATGTAAAGACTGGTTAAATGACCCAACAACTTCGATGAATCATGTAAGCTATGCTTATGCATTATCCCCTCATGAAAATGATTATGATGTCGTTTCTAAACAATTAGTAGAAGAACTTATCAAGAGTATTTAAAATGTCCTTTTTGGGACATTTTTTATATGGTATAATAAGAAAAAAGATCAGAAATATGAACAGTCAGGAGGGTATACAATGAAATATGAAGAATCAAACTTAGTTGAATTAAAGCGCTTGTTAGATGATGACATGAAAAGTGAAATTATCTCTTTTCTTAATAGTTACATTGGTGGAACTATCTATGTTGGTGTAGATGATGATGGTTCCATATACCCTTTGTCTATTTCGCAAAGGGATGAAAATGAATCAAAAATTATAAATTGGATTAGAGATGAAGCGATTTATCCTAATTGCAGTGATTATATAAAGTTTCATTATAACGAAGATGGTGTGCTTGAAATTAATATAGAATCTGGAAAAGAAAAACCATATTATATAAAATCGAAAGGTTTAAAACCGAGTGGGGTATATATACGTTATGGTAGAAATAAGACTCAAGCAACTCAACAAGAAATAGCTAGAATGATACGAGAAAGAGATGATATACCTTATGAATCCCTTGTATCTAAAAATCAAAACTTAACATTTATAACTTTAAAAAACAAATTTGAAGAAATGGGAATGGATTTTGGAAAATTTAAACCTATAACTTCTGGATTTATAATAGAAGGCAAATATACAAATGTTGCTTATTGGTTTAGTGATCAATATCAAGTAGAAACCAAAATGGCAGTTTATCAAGGATTATCACGTAATATTTTTAGATCAAAAAAAGAATATGATGGTTCTATTATATCACAAATTGATCATGCTTTAGATTATTTTGATCTTTGCAATGAAATTAGAGTTGTCATTAATGGAGATCCAACAAGAAAGGAAATTCCATCATATAAAAAAAGAGCTGCTCGTGAAGCAATTTTGAATTGCTATTGTCATAGAGATTTTTCTAGACGTTCTAACATTAAAATTGAATTTTTTGATAATCGTTTAGAAATACTTTCACCAGGTGGATTTTATGATGGTTTAACTTTAGAGAAAGCACTAAATGGTGAACAAAGTTTTAGAAATGAATATGTAGTGCGTTTATTGTATAAATTAGGGTATATTGAAAACTATGCTTCAGGATTGACTCGTATTTTTGATGAATATGCGTTTGAACTTGATGAACCACAAATTATCACTAGTGATACTAGTTTCAAGGTTATTTTACCTAATAAAAATTATTATGCATTATATAAACAACCTCAAAACCATATTAAAGATAATAGTGTAGAATATGATATATCAGGTCTTTTTCATAAAAAAGATTAAAATCATGCGATTTGAAAAACGTTTGTATATTTTGTAATAAAAAGGATGAGAGATATGGATAAATTTACTTCATTATATGATTTGTTAGCATTAGTTAACAAATCAAGAAAAGAAACAAACGATACAATTATTGCTAAAGCATTTATCGAAAATCGATACGATCTAGATAATCTTTCCTTAGAACAACTTAGTCAAAATGTTATATATCACAATCAGCATTAAGTCGTTTTATCAAAAAGATGGGATATAAAAATTATAATGAATTTAAAGAAGCAATACATGTGGCTATGTATGCTATTGATAAAGATCATCAAACTATATCAAAAGAAAAACAAAAAAGTACAGAAAAAATAAGAAATGAAGTGCATGATGAAATCATTCAGGCTATTGAAAATATTAATGATATTGATTTAAATCATCTTCAAAGAATCATCCAAACTATCAATCAATATCAAAATATTATCTTTTTAGGCTCTGAATTAAGTATGGCTATCACTCATTTATTACAAATGGCATTAATCAATAAAAGTAAAAATGTTTATACAATTTATGAATTAGGCTATCAAAAGGAAATATTAACAAAAACGAATTTAGATACATTAGTTATATGTATATCATTAGAAGAAAGATGGTTTAAATCATTGATACAAGATAAAGAACTATTGAATAATACCTCTTATAAAATGTTATGGACGATAGAACCTCAACATATGGATATGAAATTATTTGATGATGTTTATATATTTGGAAAACCTATGAATACCAATGTAGGCTATAATGAATTGATGTATTTTATTATGCTTGTTTATCGTTTGATTCTTAATGAGGATGATTCATTCAAAAAATGAATGAATCATCTTTTTATAAAATCAAAAAGAGTCATATATTGATATATAATGAAAGCGGATACAAGGGAGGAAACAAAATGAAAAAATTATCCGCTATGAAGTGATTTTGTCAAGTAGACAATTTAAATAATTAAAATGATTTGCTATT
>JAJQEL010000105.1 GCA_021201655.1 Erysipelotrichaceae bacterium
TGAACAGACATCTGGAACACCAGGGAAGTCACAGAAGTTTGTACCAACACCAGAATCTGACAAGCTATGCGTTTATAGAGCTGCTTTTATGAAAGATTATATGCACAAATGTGCAAAACGTATCATAGACTGGTGTGTAGATAACAGCATTGATACAATCATTGTTGGTGAAAACAAGGAATGGAAACAAAATATTAATACAGGAAAAAAGAACAATCAAGCGTTTGTGAGTATACCATTCAATACATTTAAGGCTATGCTTGAATACTTATGTGAAAGAAACGGCATACGATTTTTACTACAGGAAGAAAGCTATACATCAAAGGCATCATTTATAGATAATGATGAAATACCATTATATAAAAAAGATGATAATACAAAGTATACATTTTCAGGAAGACGAGCACCTGCAGTATTCAATAACGAATTTGGAGAACATTATAAAAAGAATGGCTATAGAGGATTATATAAGAGTATGAATGGTACAATCATTAATTCCGATTTAAATGGATCAGCCAACATAGGAAGAAAAGCAATACCAGACATGTTTACAATGAAAGGTGCTGTATTACCAGATTTTAACAATATCAAAGTATACAAACATCCTGATGAGTACTATGAAAAAGAAAATCGAGAAAAGCAGCTAAAAATACAATCAAAAAAAGGTATAAGCAAAAGAAAAGAAAAAACGATTGCAAAGAAAAATGAAAAAATTAGAACAACAAATGGTTGTTTAAAAAGTAATCCAGAAATAGGATAGTGTTTCGTGAATAGCACTGAGCGACGCTCCGAAGAGGAACTAGAAGCCACGCCCATGGGCGGAGCTAATAGCGACGACTTTGGACGTGGTAATTCACTAATTAACATTTCTTCTTTAGTGTCATTAGGAATATAATCTAAATCAATATCAACGGATAATCTTAGCAAGTTAAAAATAGCCATATTTATGGCAGTGCCGCCTTTTAATGCTAAATGCTTTGATAATATATCATTACATGAAAAATATTTTAAAACATGTCTTAATCTTAATACTTTTTCATACATATCTCTTGAAAAATCATAATTATTAGATATACTTTCTAGCTTTTCCTTATCATATAATCTCATTTGGTAACTCTCCGTTCTTAGAATAATAAATTGGATCTGGTATAATTAGATTCCATTTTTTATTGAAGCTTCCTTTTTTGTAATCACTAGTCAAATAACGACAACTTTTGCCTATATGTGAAAGACAAAATTCAAAAAAATCTTCTGATAAGATACTAGTAGAATATATATTTTCCAATAAGAATCCAACCTTTTGGTATAAAAATTGATTACTATATTCTTTTAAGTATATACTTATTTTTTTCATTTAATATAGGCGAATCTTCAATAATAGATATAATTTCTTCAATACCAGATATTTTGTCCATGTTTTTTATACAATCAACTATGGACCGTTCTAAATCTGTTATTTTAATATTATTATTTGATTGGTTGATGATTCCTATATTCATTTTTGATGGAACATATATATAGCGATAACCATCAAATTCAAAATTATTAAATTTAGTATCAGAAGATACATATACTTCATAATATACTTGATTGTATGTACCATAATATTCCATGGCTGTATGATAAGAGACATAAGAGGTATCAGTAATAGCACTAGCTATTTGATAACGATTAGCTAATGGTCCCATACCATTAGCACATGTATATAAATTGTTTCTTATTTTTAATACAAGTTTTTGCTTCAATAAACGTTTAACTGCAGAACGCGCACTATCAATATTGCCATAAAATTTATTGACATCATTCATATTAAACGTTGGCTTACTAGATAAATACAGATATAAATTCATATAAAACACTTCACTTTCATTTTAAAATAATTTGAATATAAACTAAATTAAGATATAATTAAAGTATAATCGATTTTTAAAATTAATTCAATAGAAAAATATATTGTTATATATTCAATGTTTAAAAAAATTCACAATTAATAGTACAATAGAATTAAAGATGTTTAATTTTACGGAACTGATTGGATGTAATAAAACATGGGGGCTCCATTTTTATATGTTTTGTTATTTTTGATAATGGTGAATTTATGTTAGACATTACAGTATCACTACAAGAAGATACTGTGTGGCAGAATGTTAATCAATTATCAAAATTATATGCTTGAGATATAAGCCATAAATAATTTTTTCAGGAAGATGAACCAACTTATGAGAGCAACACGCAGAAAATGCGTATTGTATGAGCAAGGAAGAAATTCAGTTGTCTTATAATTCGCGACAAGTTTACAAGATGAAAAAAGGTAGAATATTTCAATTTCATTAGTTCAGTTGTAAAAAATGCAACTGAGCTAAATGATATGATTAAAGAAAGAATTCGCAAATATCTATTTATTCTTTTTTTGTTGACATTTTATCGTATTCTTATATAATTAGTTTGCAAGCAAACAAAAAGGAGGAACTATGAAAAACACAGATATTCATCATTATATAAAAAATATTAATAACAATATCCAAAAATTATTATATGCATTATATGATCAAGAAGATTGTTCAATAAATAATCTTTGGGTTGTAGATTATTTATATGATCAGAGTGATGATATTTATCAAAAAGATATTGAAAAGGAATTCTCGATTAATCGTGCAACAGCTTCAAAGATGCTTGCACTTATGGAAGAAAAGCAACTCATTCAACGTATTCCTTCGGACAAGGATGGGCGTTTAAAGAAAGTTGTTTTGTTGGACAAAGGATTACAAGCACATACAAAAGCTGCAACATTAAGAATTGATATAGAAAATACGTTATCTAAGAATTTAACTGAAGAAGAAGTTATACAATTTAAATTAATGTGTAAAAAAATTATTCAAGGTTTGGAGGAGGAATTAAATGAACGACAATGAACAAGTCTTTAGAGATGCCCCTGTATCTCAGGCGGTCTTAAAAATGGCCATACCAACTATTGTTATGTCATTAGTGACAGTTTGTTATAATTTAGCAGATACATTCTTTGTAGGACAAACCAATGATGCGATGCAAGTAGCAGCTGTATCACTTACAAATCCTGTGTTTGTGATGTTTATGGCTGTCGCTAATTTGTTTGGTATTGGTGGTAGTGCATTAATATCTATATTAATAGGTCAAAATAAGAAAGAAGAAGTAAAGCAAGTATCATCATTATGTGGTTTTGGTTCATTTGTGGTTGGTGTTATTTTTGCAGTGATTATCTTTGTATTTATGGATCCATTACTCAATATTTTAGGTAGTAGTGAAAATACAATTGAGTATGCAAGGAATTATTTGTATTATATAGCAGCTGGTGCACCATTTATCTTGTTTGCAAATACTTTTGGTCATGCTTTAAGAGGTGAGGGAGCAGCAAGTTCAGCAATGTTAGGTGGTATGATTGGTACAATTGCTAATATTGTGTTAGATCCGATATTTATCTTAGCATTAAACATGGGTGTAGCTGGAGCCGCTATCGCTACTGTTTTAGGTAATATTTTAGGTTGTATTTATTATTTGTATTATTTTAGGTTCAAGAGTCCATTGTTGGGTTTAAGCTTGAAATTATGTTTGAAGGGCAAGAATTTACTAGGTAGATTAGTGAGCATTGGTGTTCCTTCAGGCATTAATTCTGCTTTAATGAGTGTGGCAACAATATTATTAAATAATGCCTTAGTGAAATATGGTGATAATCCTGTAGCAGCTATGGGTATTGTTACAAAAGCATATATGTTGATTGCTTTTTCACATATGGGAATAGCCAATGGTATTCAACCTTTATTAGGTTATTGTTTTGGGGCTAAACTTAAAGATCGATTTAAATCCATATTAAAATTTAGTGCAACATTAAGCATAGGTATAGGATCTGTTTTAACGATTATTTATATTGTCTTCAGTGGTCAAATCATTCAATTATTTATCAATGATACTGAAGTTATATACTATGGAAAATCGATGCTCATCGCTACTTCATTAGCTGGACCAATATTAGGTATATTATTCCTAAGTATTAATAGTATGCAAGCAATGGAACATTCTTTGCCTGCAACACTACTATCAGTATGTAGACAAGGTCTTATATTTATACCATTATTATATATTTTAGATGCATTGTTTGGTTTAAATGGTATTATGTACACGCAAACAGCAGCTGATTATATATCTATATTTATATCATTATTTTTATTAATACATTGTTTGAAAGAATTTAACGAATAATAATTACAATGATAATTTTATGTCATTTTCTTGAATAGTTTGTCATTTTAAAATATACTGTTTTAAAAGAAAAGGGGAATGGTGAAATGTGCAAGTCAAGTGGCGTAAAATTGAATAGTTTGAAGCATCTTTTTACTGTTTCTTTAAAACATATCTAATAAGATATGTTTTTTTGTGAAAACTATATAAATAAGGAGGATATATTTATGCCAAAAAGAGATGACATACAATCAGTATTGGTTATTGGATCAGGACCAATTATTATTGGTCAGGCATGTGAATTTGATTATTCAGGAACACAAGCTTGTAAAGCATTAAGAAGTTTAGGATATAAGATTATTTTAGTTAATTCTAATCCTGCAACGATTATGACAGATCCAGAAGTGGCTGATGTAACATATATTGAACCACTCAATTTAGAAAGATTAACACAAATCATTGAAAAAGAAAGACCAGACGCCTTACTTCCAAATTTAGGTGGACAATCAGCATTAAACTTAAGTGAAGAATTAAGTAATAATGGTGTTTTAGATAAATATGGTGTTCAGGTTTTAGGTGTCCAAATTGATGCGATTACACGTGGAGAAGACCGTTTGGAATTTAAGAAAACTATGAATGAATTGAACATTGAAATGGCTAGAAGTGAAATTGCTAATACAGTTGACGAAGCTTTGGCTATTGCTGACAGATTAGGTTATCCTGTTGTTGTTAGACCTGCTTATACGATGGGCGGGGCTGGTGGGGGCCTGGTATACAATATTGATGAACTCAAAACAGTTGTATCACGTGGCTTAGCTGCTAGTTTAGTGCATCAATGCTTAATTGAAGAATCCGTATTGGGTTGGGAAGAATTAGAAGTTGAAGTTGTTAGAGATGCAAAAAATAATATGATTACTGTATGCTTTATTGAAAACATTGATCCAATGGGTGTTCATACTGGTGATTCATTTTGTAGTGCACCAATGTTAACAATATCTCAAGAGGTACAGGATTCTTTAAAAGATCAAGCATTTAGAATTGTTGAAAAGATTGGGGTTATTGGTGGTACCAATGTGCAATTTGCTCATGATCCTAAAAGTGGTAGAATTATTGTTATAGAAATAAATCCTCGTACATCTAGATCATCTGCCTTAGCTTCTAAAGCAACCGGTTTCCCAATTGCTTTAATATCAGCAATGTTAGCAGCGGGCTTAACATTGGATGAAATTGAATGTGGTAAATATGGTACTTTAGATAAATATGTTCCTGATGGTGATTATGTGGTTATTAAGTTTGCAAGATGGGCTTTTGAAAAATTCAAAGGTTCAGAGGATAAACTTGGTACACAGATGAAAGCTGTTGGAGAAGTTATGAGTATTGGTAAGACATATAAAGAAGCTTTCCAAAAGGCTATTCGTTCTTTAGAGATTGGACAATATGGTTTGGGTTATGCTAAAAATTACAATGATATGTCTAAAGAAGAGTTATTGAAATTATTGATTGTTCCTACAAGTCAAAGACAATTTATTATGTATGAAGCATTAAGAAAAGGTGCAACGGTTGATGAATTGTATGAATTAACTTCTATTAAGCCTTATTTTATTGAACAAATGAAAGAATTGGTTGAAGAAGAAGAAAATATATTAACTTATAAAGGAAAAGAATTACCTGTTGAAGTATTAAAACAAGCAAAGTTAGATGGCTTCTCTGATAAGTATTTAAGTCAAATATTAGATGTTGATGAAGATATTATCAGAAATGAAAGATTAGATAATCATATTGAACAAACATGGCAACCAGTACATGTTAGTGGAACAAAGGATAATGCTTATTATTATTCTACATATAATGATAAAGATCATGATATAGTTTCAGATAATAAGAAGATTATGATATTAGGTGGTGGACCTAATAGAATTGGTCAAGGTATTGAATTTGATTATTGTTGTGTTCATGCAGCGTTAGCATTAAAGAAATTAGGTTTTGAAACAATTATTGTTAACTGTAACCCAGAAACAGTTTCTACTGATTATGATACTTCTGATAAGTTATATTTTGAACCACTAACATTAGAAGATGTATTAAGTATCTATCATAAAGAAAAACCTTTAGGCGTGATTGCTCAATTCGGAGGACAAACACCATTAAACTTAGCATCTCAACTTAAAGCCAATGGTGTTAATATCTTAGGTACAACACCTGAAACAATTGATATGGCTGAAGATAGAGATTTATTCAATGCCATGATGGAAAAACTTAATATTCCTATGCCAGAATCAGGTATGGCAGTAGATATTGATGAAGCATTAGAAATATCTAAGCGTATTGGTTATCCATTAATGGTTAGACCTTCTTATGTATTAGGTGGTAGAGGTATGGAAGTTGTTTATGATGATGAACAACTTAAAGAATATATGGCAGCTGCTGTAGGAGTCACACCTGATAGACCAATCCTTATTGACAGATTCTTACATAATGCGATGGAATGTGAAGCTGATGCCATTAGTGATGGGGAAAATGTATTTGTTCCAGCTGTTATGGAACATATTGAATTAGCTGGTATTCACTCGGGTGATTCAGCATGTATCTTACCTTCACAACATATTCCCGTAAGACATTTAAACACAATCAAAGAATATACGAAGAAGATAGCTAAAGAAATGAATGTCCGTGGTCTTATGAATATGCAATAATGCGATTGAAGATGATAAAGTTTATGTCTTAGAAGCCAATCCAAGAGCATCTCGTACAGTACCTTTAGTATCAAAAGTATGTAACATCAATATGGTGAAAATTGCTACTGAAATCATTACCGATGATTTAACAGGTAGAGAATCTCCGGTTACAAGTCTAACAGAAAAGAAAATACCTCATGTAGGTATTAAACAAGCTGTATTCCCATTCAACATGTTCCCTGAAGTTGATCCAATCTTAGGACCTGAAATGAGATCAACAGGTGAAGTATTAGGTATTGCATCATCATTTGGTGCCGCTATCTATAAAGCTGAAGAAGCAACTAAAACACCTTTACCAACAAGTGGTAAAGTATTGATTAGTGTAAATGATAGAGATAAACCAGAGGTTGTATCTTTAGCTCAAGGATATTATGACGCAGGCTTTGAAATTGTTTCAACAGGAAAAACATATCAACTTATCAAAGATGCTGGCATCCCTGCTACAAAGATTAAAAAGTTATATGAAGGTCAACCAAACATTAATGATGCATTAATCAATGGTGAACTCGCTATGGTTATTAATACACCTAGTGGTAAACAAAGTGCACATGATGATAGTTATATTAGAAAAAATGCTATTAAGATGGGATTACCTTATATGACAAATATTGCGGCTGCAAAAGCTGCCTTAGAAGGTATTATTGAAACAAATATTCATGGATATCATGAAGTAAAATCATTACAAGAATATCATAAAGCAATCAAATAGGAGGAGATCAAACATCTCCTCCTATTTTTATCATCAATAATATGAGCCAACACATAGCTACAAACAAATAATGCTCATCTTCATAATATCCTTTAATACCATAAAAACAAATAATAAAAGGCATAAACAAGATAAAAATTAAATCGGTTATAATTGTATTACCTGTTATAAAATAAGATATTATCATCATCATTAAACTAATAATCATTAGTAAAACAATACTTTGAGAAATGGTTGTATATTTATCTGTACTTAATATATGTAATATTAAAAAACAAATATAATAAAACAATACAAATGATAACAACATCCAATTAGTATGAATTAAATAATATATTGATAAAATACTAGTCATTATTGTTAAAACAATACTACTATATTGATAAGCTTTTTCATCCATAAAATCACCTCAATTATTATATCATAATTAAGGTGAAATGATTATTTATATTGTTTTCTTATTTTGATAAAAAGATAAATGGCAATGATGATAGTAACTATATGGACAATTAGTAAAACCGTGGAAGAAATATTAAATATATTTTCTAGATTAGGATCTCCAGGATTGACATATTCTCCAACCATCATATAGCGATATAAAGTATATCCAAAACTTAACAAAGAAGAATAAATATAGCGTTCAATTATAAAGATTGAACCAAATAATATAATACAAATAATGCTTAAAATAAAGAATATTTGTAATTGTGTATGATTTGGATGCTTTGCTTTGTTTAAATAAAAATCATTTAATAATAACATTTCTTTTACTGATGGTTCATTTTCATTATTCTCCCATGAAATAATAGTTTCTTCATTTGTATTAATACCTAGTGATAGTTCATTGATGGTACAATGGTTACTTTCTCTTAAATCTTTTAATTTTTTTCTGTATTCATTTTGTTTTCTCCTTCTATTATCATTATATAGTTTTTGTATGGAATTCTTATGAAAAAATATGTTTTCTAGGTATGAAAAATCTATTCATATTGATAAATAAATGATAGAATAATTTTGAATAAAGGGAGGAAGATGGTTTTGAAAGGGTTGCAGATGAAGTACAATTTTGTTCATATTCTTTATTGGATAACATCTTGTACTGTTTATGGTTATGTTGCAGTGTATTTACAATATAAGGGGTTGAGTAATACACTTATTGGTATTGTTACTGGTGGTGCTGCTTTGTCATCAGTTTTTGTTTCACCGTTTATTTCTTCTTTGTTATCAAAGATTAAAGGTTTAACAATTAAGAAATTGATGACAGTTCTTTATGTCTTGATGTTTATATTTTTTGAATCTATGAATTTATTTTCTTTACCTACATTTTTATTGATGGGACTATATATCGCCTTAATTTGTATGATGGCATCAGTTGTCCCCATTTTATCAATGATATGCATGAATTATATTAAAGGTGGACAATATGTTGATTTTGGATTATCTAGAGGTATGGGGTCATTGTCTTATGCTATTAGTGCATTTGTATTGGGGCAACTTATTGAGATGATCAATGCATCTATTGTGGGGTGGGTTCATTTAATAGCTTCTCTTGCATTATTAGCTTTGTTGTATTCTATGCCTGATAGTGATATTCAAAGTGAAGATTCATCCAAAGAAGAAGGGTCAATTTTTGATTTATTTAAGAAATATAAAGTATTTGTATTGATATTATGTGCTTTTGCATTTCAATTTGGTGCAGCCTCTTCACTTTCAACTTATTTGGTTAACATTGTTACAAATTTGGGTGGTAGTACATCTTTGTATGGTGTGGCTATATTTGCGATGGCAGCAAGCGAATTACCATTTATGGCCATTACCCATACATTGCTTAAGAAATATAAGAGTGAAACAATTATACTAGTAGCATCTTTCTTTTATCTATTAAGAAACTTTACGATTAGTTTTGCCCCAGCCTTACCAATATTGATTGTTGGTATGATGTTTCAAGGGATATCTTATGGAATGTTTACCGCAACCATTACCTATTATGTCAATGATTATTTAGAGACAAATGACCAAATGATGGGCCAAACATTGATTGCGATGATGTCTACAGGAATAGGATCATTTGTGGGTAATGTTGTTGGTGGTGTATTGCAAGATACATTTGGTTTATTGAGTATGAAACTATTTGCATGTACATTAACTGTCATAGGTTTTAGTATTATGTTTATGACATTAAAGGGTAAGACAGGTAAAGTTGTTGAAAAAGCTTATCATTAATACCACAATGGGTTGTGGTATTTTTTACGTTATGCTATGATACATCCAAGAAGGTGATATGATGAGCAAAGGACATTATTTAACATATTTATTAAGACATCATCCTGAAGATGAAGATTTAGATATGGATATTCATGGTTATGTTAAAGTTGATCAATTATTAGAAAGGCTCTCTCTAACAAAATCACAATTAGATCAAATAGTGGCTACTGATAATAAACAGCGTTTTAAATATAGTAGTGATGGTTTATATATTAAAGCTTGCCAAGGACATAGCATACCTTGGGTGATACCTGAACTCACTTATAAAAATCCACCTGATATCTTATATCATGGAACAACCCATGAAGCATATCAACTCATACTAGAAACAGGTTATATTAGTAAAATGGGAAGACATGCTGTGCATATGCAAGCAACTATGGATAAATCCATTCAATCAGCTACAAGATGGCATAAGACACCAGTTGTTTTAGAAATTGATGCTCATCAAATGGTACTAGATGGTTATGAATTTGGCATATCAGATAATGATGTGTGGTGCATTGAACAAGTGCCAGTTCAATATATAAAACGAGAGATATTTATAAAAAAATAGCATCATTGATGCTATTTTCTGTTTTGAATGCCCCATTCGCATAATTGATCCAATACCTTGACTAATGAGTGTCCTCTTTCAGTTAATGAATATTCTACTTTAGGTGGTATCTGTGGATATACATGACGTTTAATGAGATCATCAGCTTGTAATTCTTTTAAGTTCTGGCTTAAGGTTTTATCAGAAATCTTTTTTAGATATCTTTGCATTTCATTGAATCGAACAGGTTCATATTCCATTAAACAATAAAGAATAATAGGCTTATATTTTCCAGATATAAGAGATAATGTATAGCTATATCCAGTATCTTCAAAATTCGCATTTTCAATAGTTTTACTCATTACTTTCCTCCAAGTAAGTACCTAACATAAAAGTGGGTACTTGTTTTTAATATGGGTTAATGATAACATAGTTTTAGTCATAAAACAAGGAGGACAAACGATGAGAAAGAATATTAATGTAACTGAAGCTATTTTTCCAATGCCAGTATTAATGATTGCTACTTATAATGAAGATGGTAGCGTGGATGTGATGAACGCAGCATGGGGTACCATGCAAGCAAGAGATCATGTTGTACTAAGTTTGACAGAAACACATAAAACAGTTAAGAATATGAAAGAAAGAAAAGCTTTTACTGTTAGTATTGCTGATGCAAGTCATGTAATTGAAGCTGATTATTTTGGAGTTGTTTCTGCCAACAATACTCCAAATAAGTTTGAAAAAAAGTGGTTTAACTGCTATTAAATCAGAGAATATTGACGCACCTATTATTAAAGAATTTCCATTATGTATGGAATGTGAATTTGTCGAATATCAAGATGGTCCATATGGATGTGGTGTTATAGGTAAGGTTGTTAATGTTTCTGCAGATGAATCCATTTTAAAAGATGGAAAAGTTGATATTTCTAAAGTTGAAGCTATTGCTTTTGATCCATACACACATGGCTACTATAAGGTAACTGAAAGAGTAGGAGAAGCATTTAAAGATGGATTGAAACTCAAATAATTTTTTGCAACAAAAGCATCAAAAATGATTGTAAAAAAAATAAAACGTGTATAATAAAGGTGAAAAGGGAACTATCGATATGCGATTGTTTCCTAAGTAAAGCTAAATTTGGATAATCGCCCATGTTTTCTAGGCTAAGGGCGATTATTTTTTGTAAAAATATACTATGATAAAAAATAATAAAATTGATAAAAAACTCTTGCATCATAAGAATGTTTTGGCTATACTATATACTTGAAAAATGAAGGGAATGAGAAGTATGAAAGCGAAAACTATGGCACAAAAACATATGATTGATAATAATACTTTTTATTCTTATTTTTTATATTTGGTGGGACATATCATTTAATTTGATATGTTTTTTTATGAGTATAGGAGGCACTTATGAAGGCTTATTTAATTTTAGAAGATGGTCATGTTTTTGAAGGTGAACATTTTGGAGCTGAAAAAGAAGTTGTGAGTGAATTTGTTTTTAATACATCTATGACAGGTTATTTAGAAGTATTAACAGATCCTTCATATGCAGGTCAAAGTGTTGTCATGACTTATCCATTAATAGGAAATTATGGGGTATGCTTAGAAGATCAGGAATCTAGAAAACCCTATGTTGAAGGTTTTGTAGTGAATGAGCTTGCCCGCTTAGGAAGTAATTTTAGAAAGAATTTAGATTTAGAAGAATATTTATTACAACATGATATACCTGGTATTCAAGGTATTGATACAAGATATTTAACAAAGCTTATTAGAAATGATGGTTGTATGAATGGTATGATTACGACAACACATTACGACAATTTAGATGAAGTCATGGAACGTATCAAGGCTTTTAAAGTAACTGGAGTGGTAGAAAAAACAACATGTGATAAACCTTATACAATAAGTGAAGGGGATTTAAAAGTTGCTTTATATGACTTTGGGGCTAAAAACAATATTGGTAAAGAATTAGCTAAAAGAGGATGTGCAGTAACTGTATATCCTGCCTCTACTAAGGCTTCAGTTATATTAAATGAAAACTATGACGGTATTATGTTATCAAATGGTCCTGGAGACCCAGAAGAATGTGAAGATATTATTCAGGAAATGCAAATACTTGCAAAAAGTGGTAAACCAATTTTTGCGATTTGTTTAGGACATCAATTAATGGCTTTAGCTCATGGCTTTAAAACTGAAAAAATGGTTTATGGACATCATGGGGCTAACCATCCTGTTAAAGATTTAAATACAAATACGGTTTACATATCTACACAAAATCATAATTTTGTAGTTGTAGAAGATCAAATAGATTCAAATATTGCGAAACCTTGGTTTAAGAATGTAAATGATGGAACAATCGAAGGTTTAGAATATATTAATGAAAATATTAGAACTGTACAATTCCATCCTGAAGCATGTGCAGGACCTTTAGATACAGGTTTCTTGTTTGATGAATTTATTGAAATGATGGGAGGTCATCCAAATGCCTAAAAGACAAGATATAAAAAAAGTATTAGTTATTGGTTCAGGACCAATCATCATTGGACAAGCTGCTGAATTTGATTATGCAGGAACTCAGGCTTGTCGTGCTTTAAAAGAAGAGGGTGTAGAAGTAGTATTAATCAATTCTAACCCCGCAACAATTATGACTGATAAGGATATTGCTGATAAAGTTTATATTGAACCTTTAACAGTACCAGTTGTTAAACATCTCATAGAAGTAGAAAAACCTGATAGTATATTACCAACATTAGGTGGTCAAAATGCCTTGAACATTGCTATGGCTTTAGCGGATGAAGGTTTCTTAAAAGCTCATGATGTAGAAACTATTGGTACAAATACAGATACCATTAAATTGGCTGAAGATAGATTAGAATTCAAGAATTTGATGGAACGTATTCATGAACCAGTGGCTGCTTCAACGGTTGTCAATCATGTTGATGATGCTTTAGAGTTTGCTGAAGAAATTGGTTATCCTGTGGTTGTTAGACCGGCTTATACATTAGGTGGTACTGGTGGAGGAATTGCTCATAATGAAAAAGAGCTCCATGATATTTGTAGTAATGGTTTAAGATTATCAAGAGTATCTCAATGTTTGATTGAAAGATGTATCGCTGGATGGAAAGAAATTGAATATGAAGTGATGCGTGATGGGCATGGTAATTGTATTACCGTATGTAATATGGAAAACTTAGATCCTGTTGGTGTGCATACAGGTGATAGTATTGTTGTGGCACCTTCACAAACTTTAGCTGATAAAGAATATCAAATGCTTAGAAGTTCAGCATTGAATATTATTACAGCCCTCAACATAAAAGGTGGATGCAATGTGCAATTTGCCTTAGATCCAGATAGTTTTGAATATATTGTTATTGAAGTTAATCCAAGAGTATCTCGTTCATCTGCTTTAGCTTCTAAAGCAACAGGATATCCAATTGCTAAATTAGCAGCTAAAATAGCATTGGGTTATACATTAGATGAAATCATTAATGCGGTTACAGGAAAAACATACGCTTCTTATGAACCAACATTAGATTACATAGTATGTAAAATTCCGAAATGGCCATTTGATAAATTCGTTGGTGCTTCTAGAGAATTAGGGACACAAATGAAAGCTACTGGAGAAGTTATGAGTATATGTAATAACTTTGAAGGTGCTTTAATGAAAGCTATTCGTTCTCTTGAGCAAAATGTTTATGATTTACATTTGAAGGAAATTGATTGCTTAGATCATGATCAATTGAGAAAGAAACTTAAAGATGTTGATGATCATCGTATCTTTGCGATAGCGGAAGCTTTAAGAAAAGGTATTAGTGAAGAAGAAATTCATGATATTACAAAAATAGATATTTGGTTTATTGATAAAATTAAACACTTGATTGAAGTCGAAAATCGTATTAAATCAGAACCTCTTACAAAAGAATTATTACAAATGGCTAAACGTTTAGAATTTCCTGATTTAGTCATTGCTAAATACACAGGTAAGACAACTGAACAAATTCATCAAATGCGTAAAGACAACAATGTAGTTGCTGCTTTTAAAACAGTCGATACATGTGCAGCAGAGTTTGATGCATCAACACCTTATTATTATTCTATCTATGGAGGATACAACGAAGTTGATCCACAAGATCAAAAGAAAAAGATTATGGTATTAGGTTCAGGACCAATTCGTATAGGGCAAGGTATTGAATTTGACTATTGTTCAGTTCATTGCGTATGGGCCTTAAAAGAAGCAGGTTATGACACTATTATCGTTAATAATAACCCGGAAACAGTTTCTACAGACTTTGATATTGCTGATAGATTGTATTTTGAACCATTAACAGCTGAAGATGTAGAAAGTATTGTTGATATTAAAAAACCAGATGGCGCAATTGTCCAATTTGGTGGTCAAACTGCTATTAAATTAACCAAAGCATTAATGGAAATGGGTGTTCAAATTTTAGGAACATCTGCCGATAATGTTGATGCGGCTGAAGATAGAGAAAGATTTGATGAAATCTTAGAGAAATGCCATATTGCCAGACCAAGAGGATCAACAGTATTTACCACCGAAGAAGCTATTCAAGTCGCTAATGAAATAGGTTATCCAGTATTAGTCAGACCATCTTATGTATTAGGTGGAGCTGGTATGGAAATAGCTTTAAATGATGGTGATATTAAGAAGTTTATGAAGATTGTTAATCGTCAATATCAGGAACATCCAATCCTCATTGATAAATATTTAGCTGGTAAAGAAGTTGAAGTTGATGCAGTGTGTGATGAAGATGGTATATTGATTCCTGGTGTTATGGAACACGTTGAACGTGCTGGTGTCCATAGTGGTGACAGTATTTCCGTCTATCCAACACAAAAGTTAAAACCAGAAATAAAAGAAGTGATTGCTGATTATACAGCCAGACTTGCGAAAGCATTACATGTTATTGGGTTAATCAATATTCAATTTATCGTTTATGAAGATCAAGTATATGTTATCGAAGTTAATCCACGTTCTTCACGTACGATCCCTTATATCTCTAAAGTTACCGATATTCCTATTGTAGATGTCGCTACGCATGTTATTATGGGTAAATCTATCAAAGATCAAGGTTATGAATATGGCTTACAACCTGAAAAAGAAACAATCGCAATCAAGATGCCAATATTCTCATTTGAAAAGATTACAGGCGCAGAAATTAGCTTGGGTCCAGAAATGAAGTCAACGGGTGAGGTTTTAGGTATTTCTAAAGACTTTGATGAAGCTATATATAAAGCCTTTATGGGTGCTGGTGTCAATTTACCAAAGCGTAAAAATATTATTTGTACAATTAAAGATTCATCTAAAGAAGAATTCTTACCAATTGCGAAACAATATTATATGTTTGGTTATGACTTATATGCTACGCAAGGTACATATAACTTCTTAAAAGCTCATGGAGTACCAGTCCATATTGTTAATCGTATTGATGCCAAAAGTAATACATTATTTGACTTAATGTTAACAGATACTGTAGATTTAGTTATTGATATTCCTACAAGAAATAACAACTTAAAAGATGGATTCATGATTAGAAGATTTGCAGTAGAAGCAGGTATTCCTATCTATACATCATTAGATACAGCTCAGGCACTAATCAATTGCTTGGAAAAACGTCATAAAGGTGATGTATCACTGATTGATATTACAAAACTTAAATAGGCAGCATAGCTGCCTTTTAATATACGAAAATAACTAAAAAACGTGAAACTATTTATTCGCTTCACGTTCTAACATATCTCGATAACTATACATGCAACCACAATAGTTTTGACGATACATATTGTATTCCTTACTCATTTGTGTTGATTTTAAATAACCATCACGCTTTTTAAAATCTGCATATAAAAACTTAGTCGTATCCGTATACCATTGTTCTCCAGCCTGATTAATCCATTGGCTATTCTTATGTGGTGATACACTTAAGACAGTTGTCCAATAATCAAACTTATTCTTTTTAGCATAATCAAAAGCTCTGCGCATACGTAACATATAGCACAAACGACAACGCATACCACCTTCAGGCATATCTTTTAAAGGATAAGTATCTGTAATCCAATCTTTAGGTGTATAGATGTCTTCAATGACTTCAATATTTTGTTGATAATCTTCATTAAATTTTATAATAAAGCTTTTTAATTCATTAAGTCTACGATAATATTCTTCTTCAGGATAAATATTAGAATTAGAATAATAAATCGTAATCTTAAACTTTTCACATAACTCCTTAACAACATTACTACAACAAGGTCCACAACATACATGTAACAGCAAGCTAGGTTGTTGACCTTCTATTTTTTTTAATTCTTCCTGAAACTTTAAATCATAATTTTCACTCATTTTATCATCATACAATCACCAAATGAGAAGAAACGATACTTCTCTTTTACAGCGTGATTATAAGCCTCCATAATTAATTCTTTATCTGCAAAAGCACTTACTAACATAATTAATGTTGATTTAGGTAAATGGAAATTGGTAATTAATGCATCTATAGCTTTAAATTCATATCCTGGATAAATAAAGATATTGGTATTTTCATGAGTTGCTTGAAATTTTCCATACTTAGAATAATTAGCTTCTAAAGTTCTTGTGGAAGTTGTACCAACCGAAATAATACGTTGATGATTTTCTTTAGCTTGATTTAATTTATCAGCGACATCTTCATCAATCATATAATATTCACTATGCATATGATGATCTAAGACATCATCGACTTTAACTGGTCTAAATGTACCTAAACCCACATGTAAAGTAATATCTAATATTTCTACACCTTTATCTTGAATTTTTTCTATAATTTCATTCGTAAAATGTAATCCCGCTGTAGGCGCAGCGGCACTACCTTCTATTTTAGCATAAACCGTTTGATAACGATCTTGATCTTCTAGTTTTTCTTTAATATAAGGAGGTAAAGGCATAGTTCCTAATTTATCTAATATTTCATAGAAAATACCATCATATATCATTTTAAATAAACGAATACCTTCATCTTTCACTTCAACACATCGAGCTTTTAATGAACCATCACCAAAAGTAATTAATGTATTTAATTTAACTATTTTTGCATTACCTACTAAACACTCCCAAACATCATTACCCTTATCTTTTAATAATAATACTTCACAATGACCGTTAGTTTCTTCTTTTAAACCATATAATCTTGCAGGAATAACTTTTGTATTATTTCTAACTAAGATATCACCTTGATGTAATTCATCTAAAATATCATCAAAATGCTTATCTGAGTAAGTTCGAGAAGCTCTATCAACAATCATCAGTCTAGAAGCATCACGTTTTTTTAAAGGTGTTTGAGCAATAAGCTCTTCAGGTAAATCATAATCAAATTCACTTATTTTCATCTAAAACGCCCTTTCATATACATCTCTACCATAACTATTTAAAAACTCTTCTTTAAAATCTAATAATCTATCTTCTTGAATAGCGTTTCTAATATCTTCTGCCAATTGTAATAAAAATGCCACATTATGAATAGATAATAAACTCTTACCAAATATCTCATCACACTTATGTAGATGTCTTAAATAAGCTCTTGTATAATTCTGACATGTATAACAATGACACATATCATCAATCGGTGTAAAATCGTATTTATATTGCATATTATTAATATTCATTCTACCATGATGTGTCATTAATGCTCCATGTCTCGCTACTCTTGTAGGCAAAACACAATCATACATATCAATACCTCTAATAGCACCTTCTATTAAATCTATAGGATTACCTACACCCATTAAATAACGAGGTTTATCTTCAGGTAACCACTTAACAGCATCATCAATCATTTTATACATCACATCTTTAGGCTCACCAACACTTGTACCACCAATAGAATAACCAGGAAAATCTAATTTCACCGTTTCTTTAGCACTCAATTCCCTTAAATCAGCAAACTCTCCACCTTGCACAATACCAAATAAAGCTTGATCATCTCTTTTATGGGCTTCTTTTCCTCTTTTAGCCCAACGAATCGTTCTCTCAACACTTTTTTGCATATAATCATGACTACTAGGATATGGTGCACATTCATCTAAACTCATAATAATATCTGCGCCTAAATCATTTTGAATTTGAATAGACTTTTCAGGTGACAAAAATAACTTCTTACCATCAACAATACTCTTAAAGGTTACACCTTCTTCTTCAATTTTTCTTGTTTTTCCAAGCGAAAAAACCTGAAAACCACCACTATCTGTTAAAAGTGGACCATCATAATTCATAAACTTATGAAGACCACCAGCCATTTTTACAACATCTTCGCCAGGCCTTAACCATAAATGATAAGTATTTGCTAAAACAACTTGGGCATGCATATCTTTTAATTGTTCAGGTGAAATACCTTTGACAGTCGCCAAAGTACCAACAGGCATAAACATAGGTGTTTCTACATCACCATGTGGTGTATGTAAAATGCCATATCTAGCCCCACTTTGTTTACAAACATGTTTTAATTCATACCAAAAATTTTCCATTATTTCACCTCATTTCAGCATTAATCATTATACTCAAATGAGTATAAAAAGTAAATTGTTTATTGACAAATTAATTGTGCAACTAACATAGCCCCTTTTACTAATTCATCAATCTTTGTATATTCCTTTGTGGAATGAACATGATACATAGCACTTGATATAACCAAACCTTCAATATCATTTTCCATAAAATGATTATTATCACTACCACCAAAAGTTGTACAAAACTTAGCATCAATACCAATACTATAACATGCATTGATAAAATCTTTTACAGTATCACTATTCATATCATTTTCATAAGCTTCCATATGTATTTCATAATTCATTTCAATACTACCATGATACTCTCTAGCAGTTTCCTTAAATATATTTTCAACCTCTTTTAAATACTTCATAGCTTTAGCATGATCATAACTTCTAATTTCGCCTAAACATATTGTTTCTTCAGGGACAATGTTTCTGGCAATGCCGCCTTGAATAGTACCGATATTTAATGTTGATTCTTCATCGACATGACCTAATTTCAATTTCGATATAGCCTTGGAAGCAATATATATAGCATGAATACCATTTTCAGGATCAAATCCCGCATGTGATGCCTGTCCAATTACTTTGATTTCAAAGGAGAGAATAGAAGGTGCTTTTATTGCTGCAGTACCTATATCACCACTTAAATCTAATACATAAGCTTGCTTTGATTTTATTTTTTTAAAATCAAAAACTTGTGTTCCTTTATCATATTGTTCTTCAGCTATAGGAAATAATATTTCTATATTTCTATGTGGCATATGATTTTCCTGTACATATCGAATACCTTCTAATATTTCTACTAAACCAGCTACATCATCTGCACCTAATACTGTCGTCCCATCACTTCTAATAATATTTCCATCAATAATAGAATGCTTATTGTTGCCTGGTGATACGCTGTCCATATGAGATGATAATAATATACTCGGTTTATTTAATTCACCTTTTAAATAGCCATAAACATTGCCTGCTTCACTATTGTAATATTTATAAGCTTCATCCTCTACAACATTAAATCCTAATTTGTTTAATTTATCTATTAAAACATCAGCCATTTTTCTTTCATGAAAACTTTCTGAGTCAATATTTGTAAGTTCTAAAAATTCATGAACAATTCTATCTTTATTAATATTCATTATAAAACCTCCGCTTATTATATTAACTGTTCATAACATAAAAATCAAATTATTTAGTAAATTCAATCTAATGATAGATTATTGAAAAAAGTCTATCACATGATATAATAAATATATCTGGAGGTGAAATCTTTGAATATTACAATAGACCATATAGAACAATATTTAGTAGAAGTTAAGGAGTCTATACAGAATGATCAATATATAATCGCTAGAAATGATAAAAGACAAGATAATTTAGATTTATTTATTAATTACATTATTGATGAAACTATGGTTAAAGATATATTGTTGAAATTAACACCCTTGGATTTTTCAGAGGTTTTGCCTAATGAACATGTTGGTTTTGAACATGAAATGTTATATGTTTTTGGTAAAGATGTTCTGCTTTTAAAAAGAGTAGGAGATAGTAAAAAGAAGGTTCATTTATACATAAAAATGAATAAATTAGAGAATCACCTTGTATTAGTTGTATCGTTACATGAACAAAAATATCCACTAAAATATTATTATAAGGAGAAAAATAAATATGGTAAGAGAAAGAAAAGAAGAGTTTTGCATTAATTGTAGAAAAAATACTGAATATACCTTGCAAAAAAAGGAAATATCAAAAAACATAAAGGGTAAAGATTATTTATTGAATATTACTATTGCTAAATGTTGTGAATGTAATGAAGAAATGAATATACCTGGTCTTATTGATAAGAATATACAGGAAATAGATGAACAATATCGAGAATATGAGGGAATTGTTTCAATCGATGATATTTATAAACTCATGCAAATCTATAAATTAGGTAAAGCACCATTATCTTTAGCATTAGGTTTTGGAGAGATAACGATTACTCGTTATCTCTCAGGACAAATTCCTTCTCAAGAGTATTCTGATATTATGAGACTAGCACTGTCTTCACCTACCTATATGAAAAAACGACTCATACAAAATAAAGATAAACTAGCTTCTACTGCTTTTCATAAAGCTATGAATGCTGCAACGCAATTAGAAAATCAGTTTTCACTGTCAGAAAAAATACTTCAAGTCATAGCATATATATTTGAAGAATTGGAAGAAGTGACACCGCTGATGTTACAAAAGATTTTATATTTTATTCAAGGTGTATCCTATGCTGTCAATAATAGGCCAATGTTTTATGAAGAATGTGAAGCATGGGTACACGGCCCAGTATATCGTGAAGTATATGATATGTTTAAAGATTTTAAGTACAATCCAATTGATGATGCGAGATTTATTATGTTTAAAGGTATAACGAATCAATTAGATGAAGAAGATAAAAAAATAATTGATTTGGTTTCTAATACGTTTGGAATGTATAGTGGAAAAATGTTAGAAAAAATAACGCATAAAGAAGATCCGTGGAAAATTGCTAGAAGAGGATACTCTGATAGTATTGTGTCTCATGAAATATTATCTAAACAAATGATTAAAGACTATTATCAGGATATTTCAAAAAAATATGATTTAACTTGTGAAAATGGTTTAAATCAATATATAAGAGATATGTTAAAACACTCATGATAAACATGAGTGTTTTTAATGAAAAGAAAATAGGTAAAAACATGAGTTGTTTGATTCTATAAAGTAGTTAGTTATAAACAAAATCAAATATTTCCCTTTCGCAAAAATTATACACTAAATATTTGCATAAATCAATCAAAATTTGCATTTCGCTTATTTAACACTATAAAACAATCTTTAATACATATTAATGTATTCTTTGTTTCTTTGTCTAAAAAATAAAACGTCTTTTGACGTTTTATACCTTTAAAATATAATTTTCTTTGCGTGGCTTAGCCACAGGCGCATCTCCTGCACCATATCCAAGAATACAGTTAGCGACACCAACATAATTTTCATCCAAGCCCCAGCTTTTAAGAAGTTCAAGACCTTCGTCACTAGAAAATACTTCTTTAGCACGATAAATATAACAAGAATCTACTCCAACTCCATGAGCAGCATTTAAAAGATTACCAGCAACCAAACAAGCATCTTCAAACCATGAAGGTGCGCCTTTTTTATTAGCGAATACTATCGCTACACAAGGTGCTCCATAGAATGGATCAAAATCATCTCTACCTGCTTCGTGTGCATTCATTTGACTGATCTTTTTAACAAGTTCAGGTGTTTGTACAAATACAATAACTGGTGATTGGAAACCACCACCTGTAGGCGCATAAGTAGCAGCTTCGAGAATGGCATCTATTTTTTCGGATTCTACAGGTTTATCTAAATATTTGCGTACACTACGACGTGTTTTTAAACTATCTAAAACAACATTTTCCAATTTAATCAACCTCCTGATTAAATTATATTCTGACTTTAATGTAATGTCAAATATTACATTTTAAATGCTCAATGTTTAATTGTTAACATAATTTCACATGAGTTTATTTAAAGTTTACATTATATTATCTCATTTTAAACAGTTAGAGGGTTGCAATAAGTATAAAAAATCAGAAAAGATT
>JAJQEL010000119.1 GCA_021201655.1 Erysipelotrichaceae bacterium
CCTTAGTGAACTTTTAATTATTTATTTTGTTCACTTTAGAGAATCATATCATTTTGTCGATTTTAAAGCCGAAAGGCTTTTTTTATGAATTCAATCATATAATAAATAGGTGATAGTGTGAAAAAGTATACTATGATAATTATATTTATATTTTATTTAATCATTCTAAAATATTTAAGTCATATTCTTATGCCTTTTTTATTTGCTTTTCTTTTTTATATACTTATGAAACCTATTATTGATTATTTTGACAGTCATGCTTTAAGCATATCTATATTGGCATTGATTTATCTTCTGTTGATGGGATTAATATTTGTAATATGCTATCTTTTTTATCAAGGAATTCTACAATATCAGATTATTCAATTACTATTAGATATTCCTTATTTTAATCAAATAATAACAGTTATTATCAATTCATTAACTATAACACTATATGAAATACCAAACCTTATATTATCTATTATAGTTTTTGTTGTAGCGACTTTCCTTTTGGTTATGGATTATAAGGACATACGCTTATTTATCACAAAATCTATGAATTATAGTTTGATACGTCTATTTATATACTATAAAGACCAATGTCAGAAAAGTATTATGATATATTGTAAATGTCAATTTATTATATTATTCATATGTTTTATTCATGTTTTTATGATATTTTGTATATTACGTATACCACATAGTTTATTTTATAGTATGATAAGTTCTATTTTAGATGCATTACCTTTTATTGGTATTGGCATAGTATTCATACCTCTAATGATTTATTATGTTATTAATGAATGTTATCTTAAAGGTATATATGTATTCCTTATATTCATATGGATAAGTTTTCTAAGAAATATTCTGGAAACCAAAATGATGAATATGGATATGAAAATACCATCATTTATTATGTTATTATCAATGGTGTTGCATATTCATTTTTATGGTTTATTAGGTGTTATTTTATCACCAATTCATATCAGTATTCTTTATAATGTTCTGCTTGATGACTCGTGAAATTCTGTTATAATAGCTTTGGGGGTGATGATATGCATAAAAAATATTTTTTCTTTGATATCGATGGAACATTAACAAATAAAAATACTGGAGAATTAGTAGAAAGTGCTAAACGTACCATTCAATTATTACAGGAAAACGGCCATTTTGTGGCTATTTGTAGTGGACGTGCTTATTATAAGACAACACCATTTGCTAAAATGGTGGGGATATCCAATATTGTGAGTAATGGGGGAGCAGCCATTACGATTAATCATGAATTGGTAGAAAATAGGCCGTTGAATCATGATAAAGCTGTTGCTTTATGTGAAGAAGCACAAGCTTTAGGATTAGGTATATTGATTTCTCCAAGTGACAGCATTGATGTTTTAATGATTGATGATTTATTTATTAATCAGGTAGGTTATCGTCAGGAACCAACTCGTTATTTTTTAAAACAAAATATCACATATAGAGATATAAAAGATATTTATAAAATTTATATTGCGATTGATGAAAAAGATGAAGATAAATTAACATTATTGAATTCTATTGGTCATATTCGTTTTGCCCCACCTTATTTAACATATCAGCATGATGCTAAGGACAAGGGTATTTATAAAATGGTAGAGTATCTCCATGGGAATATAAAAGATGTTGTTGTTTTTGGTGATGATTATAATGATTTAATTATGTTTAAGGATGAATGGACATCTATTGCTATGGGAAATGCTGTTGATAAATTGAAAAGCAAGGCGAATTTTGTTACAAAAAATAGTTATGATGATGGTGTAGAGTTTGCATGTAAACATTTTGGATGGATTTGATAAAAAATTAATTGTATACAATTATACAAGAATATGATATAATGTCCACTATGTAAAGGAGATGTTGTGCATGAAAAGTAGAATTCAAAATTATTTTGAAAAATCTTTAGTAGAAAATGAAATTGAAAACGAACTCTATACAACATATTCTGTTAAGAAGGGTTTGAGAAATGAAGATGGAACAGGGGTTTTAGTTGGTTTAACTAAGATTTCTGATGTTGTGGGATATAGACGCGAAGGCGATAAAAAGATTGATGATTATGGTCGTTTATATTATCGTGGTATAGATGTAAAGGATTTAATTGAAGGCTATAGTGGTTCTCGATATATGTTTGAAGAAGTTTGCTTTTTAATTTTGTTTGGTTATTTACCAAACAAAGAAGAATTTGATAGTTTTAAGAAACTTCTTAGTGATTATTATGAATTACCTCAGCATTATCTAGAAGTAAGTATTTTAATGCATCCTGCTAAAAATTTAATGAATAAATTACAAAGAGAAGTATTGATGTTTTATAGCTATGATGATGATCCTGATAATACAGGTATTATGGAAACATTAGAAAAGGGTATTAATATGCTTGTTAAGATACCTAGTATTGTTTGTTATACATATCAGACAAAAGTCCATTATTTTGATGATCAAAGTTTGATTATTCATCATATTAATCCTGATTATAGTATTGCAGAATCTATTTTAGCTTTACTTCGCGATGACGGAAAATTTACAGCAAAAGAAGCAGAAGTCTTAAATATGGCATTAGTATTACATGCAGACCATGGTGGTGGTAACAACTCTACATTTACAAATGTTGTTATTTCTTCAACAGGTACAGATATTTATTCTTCTTTAGCTGGAGCTATTGGCTCATTAAAAGGACCTCGTCATGGTGGTGCCAATTTAGCTGTTAAGCAACAATTAGATTTAGTGATTGAAGATATTGGCTTAGATGGCACTGATGAACAAATGAATGATATTCTAGATCGTATTTTAGACAAGAATTATAATGATAATTCTGGCTTGATTTATGGTATTGGTCATGCAGTTTATACATTGAGTGATCCGAGAAGTGAAATATTATCTAAGAAATGTGAAGAATTGGCTATTGAAAAAGGTTATGAAAAGAAATACTATTTCTATAAACGATTTGCTGATTTAGCAGTTGAAAAAATGTATCAGCGTAAAGGTATTCGTGTTTCTACGAATGTAGATTATTATAGTGGTTTGGTTTATGAAATGTTAGGTATTCCTAGTGATCTTTATCCATTGTTATTTGTAATCGCAAGAACTGTGGGATGGATTGCTCATAATGTAGAAAATAAACTCTATTCTAATCGTATTATTCGTCCAGCAACTAAGTATGTTGGCGAATTAAGAGAGTATAAAAAAATAGAAGATCGCTAAGCGTGATATGATTCTCTAAAGTGAACAAAATAAATAATTAAAAGTTCACTAAGGAGG
>JAJQEL010000107.1 GCA_021201655.1 Erysipelotrichaceae bacterium
TTATGATTTTAGATAAATTTATTAAATTGTAATCCCTAAAGTTGAAAAGTTACGGTTTGATTTAAAGTTTCATTTTCCTATCAATAATAAAGAAGCACAATTAATCAATGATGATGATTGTCAAAAACTCATTAATTATCTTAAAGAAAGTCGAGATATGAGATGTATTGGTATTTTATTAATTTTATGCAGTGGTATAAGAATTGGTGAACTCTGTGCATTAAAAAATAATGACTTTGATTTAATTAAAAAAGAAGTTACTATTCATAAAACATTGCAAAGAATTCAAGATATTAATTCACAACGAACAAAAGTCATTATTGATACAACCAAAACACAACAATCTACACGTATAATACCAATTTCTGAATCACTCATTCCTTATTTAAATATTGAATCCAATGAGAATTATTTTCTTACTCAAACAACAAAGTATATTGAGCCTAGGAGTTTACGATATTTTTTTAAAAGAATATTAGAAAGATTAGAAATACCTTATGTCACTATTCACTCATTAAGACATTATTTTGCGAGTCAATGTATTGAATTAGGTTTTGATTATAATTGTTTAAGTGAAATATTAGGACATGCATCTGTTTCTACAACAATGAATTTATATGTCCATACAAAAAAATGAATATAAAAAAGCATGTATGAATAAAATCAAAATTTAGTTTCTTTCTTTTAGTTTTTAACTAAAAGAAAGGAGCAACAATGAAACCATTTGTAAAATGGGCTGGTGGTAAGACCCAATTATTACAACAAATAGAAAAAAGATTACCTGATCAATTTAATCACTATTATGAACCTTTTGTTGGTGGTGGAGCAGTGTTATTTCATTTTGGATTTAAGGAAGTTACTATTAATGATATTAATGAAGAACTCATATATACTTATGAATGCATTCGTGATTATCCAAATGAATTAATAGAAAAATTACAACAATTAGATGTTGAACATGAACAAAATCCTAAAGAATACTATTATCAAATAAGAGATGCTTATAATGCTAAAATATCAGACAATATTAAAGATATTGATTTAGCAGCTATGTTTATTTATTTAAATAAGCATTGTTTTAATGGTTTATATCGAGTGAATTCTAAGGGATTGTTTAATGTGCCATTTAATCAAAAGAAATCAGGAAAGTCATTTGATGAATCCAATATTTTAGAAATATCTGAGTATCTTAAAGATGTTGACATTAAGAATAGAGATTTTGAAGAGGTTTGTCAACAAGCTCAAAAAGGAGATTTTGTATTCTTTGATAGTCCCTACGCACCACTAAATCCTACTTCTTTTGAATCTTATACAAAAGAAGGTTTTTCTTTAGAAGATCATCAACGTTTAGCTTCTTTATTTAAAACATTAACTGATAAAGGTGTTTATTGCATGTTAACTAATCATAATACAGAGTTGATTAGAGATTTATATAAAGATTATTATATTGAAGTTGTCCAAGTAAAGAGATTTATCAATAGTGATGCAACAAATCGAAAAGGTGAAGAAGTGATTATTACTAATTATATGAATCATAATGATATCAAACTTATCAATGATGATGCTTTTGATGTATTACCAACTATTGAAGATAATAGTATTGATATGATTTTTATTGATCCACCTTATTTCTTATCGAATGGTGGCATTTCTTGTAGTGGTGGTAAACAAGTATCAGTAGATAAGGGTGATTGGGACAAAAGCTATAGTTTTGAAGAAAAGGTTGCATTTAATAGTAAATGGTTATTAGAAGCTAAACGTATTTTAAAAGATACAGGAACAATTTGGATATCAGGCACTTATCATAATATTTATATTATTGGATATTTGTTAGAAGAATTAGATTTTAAGATACTTAATAATGTCACATGGATGAAAACTAATCCACCTCCTAATTTGGCTTGCCGCTGTTTTACTCATTCTACAGAAACAATCCTTTGGGCTAAGAAAAATAATAAAGCAAAACATACATATAACTATAAACTCATGAAAGAACTCAATGATAATAAACAAATGAAAGATGTCATAGTTGGTTCATTAACACCAAAAAGAGAAAAACAATCTGGTAAGCATCCAACTCAAAAACCAGAGTATTTATTAGAAAGAATTATTCTAGCATCCACAAATCCTGGCGATTTAGTATGCGATTTTATGGCTGGCAGCTTTACAACTGGTGTTGTATGTAAAAAGTTACTAAGAAGGTTTATTGGTATTGAAAAAGAAAGAGAATATTATGAAATTGGCCTTCAAAGAATTCAAGAGGTAACATTATGAGTAGAGATTTTAAAAAGTGGTTATCAACATTTAGAAGTTCAATAGCTGATTATAGTTATTACGTTGATTTTGATAAAGTTTATCAAAGTGTTGATCAAATTAAAATAGAACTTAATATTATGAATTCATTAATAGGATCTCAAAACTTTGATGAAGATTTTAGAAATATTATAATTAAATATCCATCAGTTAAAGAATGTATACCTATATTAATAGCAGTAAGACAAGAAGAATTAGAAATTCAAACATCTCAAGGATATCGTATATATAATTTTAAAAATAATAATAATGATACTGATCAATATATAGAATTTATGGAACAGATTGGATTAAAAGATATGATATCACATCATATTATTAATAATTTAGTAGATTATGTATTAGGTATTGAAGTAGGTTTAGATTCTAATGCTCGAAAAAACCGTGGTGGACATTTGATGGAGGATCTTCTTGAAAGCTATATTCAAAGACTTAATGTAGAATATTATAAAGAAATGACAACTAATGAAATAGAAAAGAAATGGCATATTGATTTATCATTACTGACTAATCGGGATGATGTCACAAAGCGGTTTGATTTTGTGATTTATACAACAAACCAAATATATGTCTTTGAAACGAACTTTTACAAATCTGGTGGTAGTAAACTTAATGAAACAGCTAGAAGCTTTAAAATGATTGCTGAAGAAATAAGTAAAATAGATGGAATAACATTTGTATGGATAACTGATGGAGTGGGCTGGAAAAGTGCAAGAAAAAATTTAAAGGAAACGTTTGATGTATTAGATACACTTTATAATATTAATGATTTAGAAAATAATATATTAGAAAATATTATTAAATACTAAATACCCCAACAGATTGTTAGGGTATTTTTATAATTGTCAATATATAATTTGTCCTTGTTTTTCTGTTCCAAGAATAGTATAATCAAGTTAGCGATAGCTAACTATAAAAAGGAGAGTTAATACTATGAATAAACAAATAAACAATATACAATCTAGTATACGTCTAGGAACTCACGGAGAAAATTATGGAACATGGATGTCATTTCCTGTATTTTATATGATGGGAGGTATTGTACTTGTGGTATTGATTTTAACTGTATTGTCATTTGCAGTTTGGCATATTAATGCACTAGGAATTATCTTCATTATTGTTTTGATTGGATTAATAGCATTCGTTGGCTGGATGGAATGGATACGTAGACAATATGCTTTTGGTAGAGGTGGAATGATGGAAAAAGGTCATCAGACCATGCTTTCACTCTTGGATTATGACGGCAATGGAACACTATTAGAAGTTGGTTGTGGTTCTGGACCACTAAGTATTCGAGCTGCATTGACATGGCCACAAACAAAAGTCATTGGTATTGATTACTGGGGTAAAATGTGGGACTACAGTAAGGCTCTATGTGAGAAAAATGCAGCTTCCGAAGGCGTAGCATCACAATGTACGTTTCAAAAAGGAGATGCCAATAAACTTGATTTTGAAGACGAAACTTTTGATGCCCTCATAAGCAATTATGTGTATCATAATATTATGGGATCAGATGTACATGAGTTGATGATGGAAAGCTTACGCGTTTTGAAAAAGGGTGGCGTATTTGCGATAAATGATTGCATGAAACCTAAGTTGTATGGTGATATGGAGGCATTTGCTCAAAAGTTGCGTGATATTGGTTATCAGGAAGTACAGCTGGTCAATATGTCAGAGCTCGTATTTGGATCAGAAAGTCGTGCAGCTATGATGATGCTTGGGAATTCTCGTATGTTAATTGGCAGAAAGTAATGAATAACTATGAGACTTATATTTGAAATTGTTATATATTACCTTGTGTATATATTAATGATAAAAGCAGTAAAGAAAAATAATCCGGTTAATTGCTTGTTTTTCTATCCAAAACCTGTGAAAGATAAGATGTATGAATTGGGACTGGCAGATGAGAAAATTGTCAATAAAAGGGAAAAAGTTTTTTATACATGGTTTCTTGCAATATTGATATTATTACTTTTTGTATTTATTGTTGTTTGGAATAAAAGACAAGATTTTAAAGTAGCCTTTATGGAACTATATATAATACTGGCAATCAGTAATTGGTTTGATGGCATTGTGATTGATAAATTATGGGTAAGTCAAAAGTCATGGATTATACCTGAAACAATAGGTATTCCTCATGTTAAGTCATGGAAAACAATTTTAGTGAGAAGAACCCTTGGTATGATTGTATATATTCCGATTGCAGCTATTATAGCATTTATCTTTGAAAAGATATCTATTATTTTATAGTAAATCCCCTAACTGTTGTTAGGGGATTTAAACGTTTCTAAAATGTTTATCATATTCTTTCATTTCTTCTAATGTATAAATACGTTCATCATAATGTTTCGTGGGATCAGCACCGTTACATATGAGTCTTGATCCACATTGAATACATTCTTCTAAATAGATAGGTTTATATTGTCTTGTTATTTCTAAATCATGATAAGTTAAATGATAAGATATTTCTTTTCCTTGATATTGTAACTTAGATTTATAAGCGAGTTCACTTTGTCTATCTTTAGAAGGTATATAATACATCTTGTTATCTTTTTCAAAATAGGTACCCGTTTCTATAAATGAAAAGGTTATATTGTTTTTTCTAGCTTGTTTGTATAAATCTAATACCCATTCATAGTGACAAGGACGAGAGCCCTCATAGTTTTCACCACCAACAATAATTTGTTCCAATGGAGAATGATGTATATATTTTGATATATCAATAGTACCAATTAATGGGGCACACATAATACCTTTATGTTTTGCTGGAATATCATAAAGTATAGGGATACGCTCATCAGCTCGTTGTTGGTTTTCACATGTCACATTAAGTAACACATTATCATAACCATCATGCCAATCATTAGGTAAACATTGTTTGATACGTTGTGCTCTTTTGGTAAGCAGATAAAATTTCACATCACTACGTTCCTTGATAATCTTCCAGGCCTCATCACGCCAAGCGTCAGCTTCTTCTAAAAAGAAATCTGAAGTCATACAAACTCTTATCAATTCACCACTTTGTATTTTATATAAACCTTGTTTGTTCTTTGATAAAGGATAATCAAAATTATTCGTTTTATAAATAACAGAACCATCCTTATCATTTCTCTTGTCCAAGGTATACATATAACAATTCTGACAACCTTCACTTATCTTATAACAACCATGCCAAGGGTTCCAAATATCATGCATTATAATACATTCTCATGAATCAATGCTTTCATGATACCTTCATCTTCAATATTAGTAGTAATATAAGTCACTTTTTCCTTTAAAGCATCAACTGCATTTCCCATCGCTATTTTATGTCCGGCTTCTCTAAACATAGCTTGATCATTATAACCATCCCCAAAAGCATAGGAATCATTAACATCAATATCAAAATAATCCAATAAATACTTAATGGCACTACCCTTATCAAAACTTATCGTCGAACAATCAGCCGAACCATGCCCTCCATGATCATTAATCACTAATCTATCTTTAAAAATATCAATCAAAGCGTCTCTTTGACTAAGAGACGTATATAATAAATCAAATGTATAAAATGGATGATCTAAAGAATCATCACCAATATGATTACTACCATATTCTTTAATCATTGTATTTTTTTGTTCATCATTACTATTAAACAAATAAGCCTTATCATCAGATACTAACATCGCACCAGCATCTAATTCTTTTATTTTATCTAAATAATACTTTAATTCATCTTCCGTAAATACTTCACCATGTAACTTTTCATTATGATAAATAATATATCTACCATTACAACATACATAACCACTGACTAAATCACCAAATAGTTTAGATGCATAAAATGGTGCTCTACCTGAACAAATAAATGTTAAATAACCTTTATTTTTTAATAACTCTAATGCTTTCATATTACTTTCAGGTACTTTTTTATCAATTGCTAAAGTTCCATCAATATCAAAAAAGAATATTTTCATACTATTTCCTCGCTTTCTTAATTATTTTAACATTCTTTTTATAATTATGATATAATTAAATAACTTGAGGGAGAAAATTATGGTTTCAGTAATATATAAAACATTATTTTATTTAGGTATTATATTTTTGACTTATACGTTAAAAAAAATTCATTTACTAAAAAAAGAATATGTTTATCCATTAGAAAGGATTATCGTCAATTTAACATTACCATGTGTTTTTTTATCTAGTGCGATAGGTATTGAAATGTCATATATGCTTATTATTTGTATGCTTATAGGATTTTTTGTAAATATCTTTACAATGATATTGAGTTATTTATTAACATATAAAGAATCTAAACTAGAGCGTGGTACTTATATGATAGCTTGTTCAGGCTATGATGTGGGTAATTTTGTATTACCATATGTGAAGACATGTTTTGATAATACTGGAGTTATATATTTGACTTCTTTTAATATTGCTAATACGATGATGTCTATGGGTTTGACTTATGCGCTAGCTTCTTCTATTGTTTATAAAGAATCACATTTTGATATCATAGGTTTTATAAAGAAGTTATTGTCATCAGTTTGTTTTGATGTATATATCTTTATATTTTTGATGGCATGTTTTCATATAAGTTTGCCAAGTATTATTGTGAATATAACAGGAATTATTGGTTCTATAAATACGTATTTAGTCATGATTATGTTTGGTTTAAAATTAGAGATTGATTTAAAAGATAACAAAATGTTTTCAATTATAGCTATAAGACTGATATGTGCTGTTTTATTATCTTTTGTTACTTTATTATTACCAATTGTTACAATTGCTAAAAAAGTCTTTATATTAACCTATTTTGGTCCATTAGTATCAGTATCTTCTATATATGCTAGAAAACTTGGCTATGAGGGAAGTATGGTTGCCAATGCCAATTCTTTAAGCATTATTTTATCAATGATTATTATGACCATTCTTATTGTATTTATGTAACATTTTTTGTATTTTGTCATTAATTCTGTGATATAATAACTTAGAGGTGGTTATGATGAAATTTGATAAAGCATTTTATACAAGGCATGAATTAGTAGAGATGGGGTATAGTAATTATAGAATAAGTCAATTAGTAGAAAATAAATCAATAAAAAAATTAATGCAAGTTATTATGAAAATATGAGCTTTAAAGGTAAAATTCATAATTATAACTATGTTCCTTTATTTATCCATGATGGAACGATTTGTTTATTATCTGCCGCAGCTTATTATGGCTATATAAAAAAGACACCTAAAGAAATAGATGTTGCGGTTCCTCAAGGAAGCAACTTTCGTTGCAAATATAAACATCCACCTTTTAAGTTTCATTATCGTATTCAAGAAAAATATAGTGAAGGAGCTATTACAATAAGAGATGATGTTAATGCTTATAAAATATATAATAAAGAAAGAACAGTCTGTGATGTTGTTTATGATAGGAAAAAAATTGATAAAGCTGTTATCAAAACAATTCTAAAAGCTTATTTAAAGGATCCTGATTGTGATTTAGAAGAACTTTATAAAATGGCTGAAATTGTCCATTGTAAAGAAACACTGGAAATATATTTGGATATGTTATTATAAAAGGATGAAACATAACGTTTCATCCTTTATAGTAATTGATATATCATAATCATGAGTGGCATGGTGATAATACTAAATAATACAGTCATAATATTAAGTAAGCTAGCATATCTTTGATCGCGATGATATAACTGAGCAAACTGAGTAACCATAGCAGCTGCTGGAGCACAAGTTGCAAGAGTTGTAATCATGAGGATTTGATAAGCATTGCTACTTAAGGCTTCTAAATTTAAAATTTTAATAACTATAATGCATATTAATGGTAAAACAATCAATCTAAAGAATGATACCAAATACATTCTCTTATTGACAAAGACTTTCTTAATATCTGTTTTACCGATAAGCATACCAATAATAATCATAGCTAAAGGCCCCATCATAGCACTGATTTTAGAAACTGTTTCACTTACTAAATTAGGTAAAGGAATTTGGAATATAAAAATGACCAAACCGATTAAAATGGATACAACACCAACATTCATGAATATATTTTTAAAACTCATTTCTTTTTTATTGCATATCAAACTTTTACCATGTGTCCAAATCAAAAATGTTTGAACCATCATATAACCACTTGTATATAATACCCATTCACTTCCTAATATGGATGTAACTAATGGAATAATTAAATTACCTGAATTTGAATAAACTAATGTAGCTTCTTCAATTTCATTAAAATGAAAAAATTTAGAAATAATATGAGACGTTGGTATAAGGATAATATGAACAAGAATAGCACCTAAAAAAGAAATACCTAATCCAATCAATGTTTCCTGATTCATTTCTACTGCAAATGCATTAATAATGGCACAAGGAGCAGCAATATATAACAATAATGTTGATAGTGTTTGACTATCTCTTTCTTTTAATAAGTTTGTTTTTACTAAAAATAATCCACATAACAACATAATAAATAATTCAATAATCTGTTCTATCAATAATATTGCCATTTCCATAATATATCTCTCCTTTAACCCTCATATGCTTATTATACATGGAATATATTGAAATGAAAATAGATATTTGTGAATGAATTTCTCAAAAATTTAGGTTTTATAGCACAATTATTGTGAAATTCTTTTCAATTGTTGATTTACCTCTTACATATTTTATTAATATTTTATAATATGATAAACGCAAAGGAGGATAATATTATGGATGAATTTTATGAACAATTAGTGCCATCTGTTATTTATAAATGGACGATTCTCAATAATCATGTAGATGCTAGTAATGAACAGGAAATTAAGTTTTCTAACAATCAATTAAATGCTACCATTGATTTTCATCAAAACAATATTCTTGAACTATCTATAAACGATAATGATACTGATGAAAAAATCTATTATCTACATTTTGAAATGAAGAATATTAAAAACACTGTTAATCATATTCAAACATTCTTAAGTTATTTCAAAAATCCTCATAAAGAAGAACAACAACTCATTAATGATAGTCGAGATATGAATATATTGTTAAGTTGTAGTGCAGGTATTACAACATCTTATTTTGCAAGTTTGATGAATGATGCTTTGATGAAATTAAAGCATAACATTCATGTGGATGCTATTAATTATATGGAATTAGATAAGGTTATTGATCAATATGATGTTGTTTTATTAGCACCTCAGATTGCTTATCAATATAATGAACTTAAAAAGAAATATGGAAACAAGGTTATGATTATAGATGATACAGATTTTGCAACCTATGATGTGAAATCTGTATTGAATAAAGTATTAGATAATTATGCATTAAAAGCATGATTATTGATTAAAACTAAGCATTGGACATGATTAAAGAACTCTTCTACAATATATATTGAAAGGAGAGTTCTTTATGTTTTCTAATAAGGATTTAAAAGATATGATCGTTCCATTGTTTCTGGAACAGTTACTGGTGATGTTAGTAGGTATTGCGGATACAATAGTGATTAGCTATGTCAGTGAGGCAGCGGTATCAGGTGTATCACTAGTGAATAGTTTTAATACAATTTTTATATATTTGTTTACTGCTTTAGCTTCTGGTGGTGCTGTTGTGATTAGTCAATATATCGGTAGAAAGGATCACAATAATTCGGTTGATTCTTCTAGTCAGTTATTGATGTTTTCGACTGTATTTTCTATTGGCTTGATGATTGTTGTATTGATTCTTAATAAGTGGTTGTTAAGATTGTTATTTGGTCAAGTTGAAGATGCTGTTATGCAAGCTTGTATAACATATCTACGTATTTCAGCTTATTCTTATCCAGCACTTGCGATTTATAACGCTGGAGCAGCGATGTATCGTAGTATGGGTAAAACGAGTACAACAATGTATATTTCAATTGTATCTAATATGATCAATGTTGTAGGTAATTGTATTGGTGTATTTGTGTTACATGCAGGTGTAGCTGGTGTTGCTTACCCATCACTCATTGCGAGAGCTTTTTCAGCAGTAGTGATTACAGTATTATGTTTTAATACAAAATTAGATGCTCATTATGAAAGAAAATATATATTTAAATGGAACGTTCCCCAATTAAAGAGAATATTGAATATTGCAATTCCAAATGGTTTAGAAAATGGTATTTTTCAATTGGTCAAAGTTGCTTTAAGTAGTGTTGTTGCTTTGTTTGGCACATATCAGATTGCGGCTAATGGAGTGGCCCAAAGTATTTGGTCTTTAGCGGCTTTGGTTGGTTCAGCTATGGGACCAGTTTATATTACAGTTATTGGACAGTGTATGGGTGCAGGAGATGTACAACAAGCCGATTATTATTTTAAAAAGTTGATGAAGTGGACAATTGCTATATCAGTTGTATGGAATGCATTTGTATTTGTATCAATGCCTCTGATTATGAGTTTCTACTCTCTAGCAGACGAAACTGTGAATTTAGTAATTATATTGGTTGCTATTCATAATATCTTTAATTCTATTGCCTTTCCTTTTTCAGGACCACTTAGCAATGGTTTAAGAGCAACTGGTGATGTCAAGTTTACCATGATTGTATCTATTGCATCTACTGTAGGAGGTAGATTGGTATTATCACTTATATTAGGTATTTATTTTAACATGGGTGTCATTGGTATAGCCATTGCCATGTGTATGGATTGGGGCATTAGAGCTATTATCTTCTATTTCCGTTATCGTTCTCAGAAATGGCAACAATTGAGTGTTATTTAAAAAAGTCAGGATTCCCGACTTTTTTAGTATTCACTCAGTTTTTTTGAACGACGAAAACTAGAATGATTCCACGTTTTTTCTTGTTCATATTCTAAAAATGCTTTTAGTGGTTCAAGATTTTCTTCGATTTCATATTTTTCTAAACATTCATAATATAATTGTTTATCTTCATCATAAATAATTAATGGAGCAATATTATGCGTTAAAAGATAATAATTAATTAGTGTCCTGCCAACTCTTCCATTACCATCTGCGTAAGGATGAATGCATTCAAATACAGTATGAAAGTAAGCTACAACCATCATATAATTATTACCAGAATATTCATTAATTTCATTAATTAGTTCAGTTATGTCATCTTCGACATTTTCAGGTTTTGATCCAACTTCATGAATGCCAACAACATAATCATGTTTTTTAAATGATCCTGGCCTTTCCTGATTTTGATTATATCTAATTTCATCATAGGTCCCTTTTGTGAGGTTGTAATGAATTTTGTGAATAAGAGATATGGATAAAGGTTCTTTATCAACAATTTTGGTAAGTAAGAATTCATAACAATCTTTTTGATTAGATATTTCAAATAATGTTTTTAAATCACCCGTATAGGATACAACAGACCCGTTTTCAAAAATATCTCTAGTATGATGATAATTGATTTGAGGGTTTTCTATTTTATTAGAGTTATAAGCAAATGAAATTCTAAAGTCTGTCAATAATGCCTCTAAATCTTCTAGTGTTTTAAAATTAAAACTATAATCCATAAAATCACCTCTAAGCTATTATAACATATGGAAGTCAAAATAGGGTATTAAATTTATTCCACCATTATTTTGATAATTTCCTTATTTGTCTCCTTCATACCATCTTTACCAAGTCTTCCAACATTATGAATCGTATTCTCTATTCCTTTTGTAATAATACCATCACCGCCATAGAATTGTTGACCATGCTTATACATTTCATAACCTAAAATACCAGCATCAACTGATGCTGCAATCTTAGCGGCACATGATGCCTTAGCACCATCACAAATCATACCTGAAGTAATCGCCAAAGCATTCACGACTGTATGTGTCATATCCTTATAGCCTCCACCATTCAGATAACTAATACCAGCACCAGCTGCAGCACCAGCACTGACAGCCCCACAATAAGCTGATAAACGTCCAATGCCAGTCTTTTGATGAATAGCCACTAAATTAGACAACGCTAAAGCACGATATAGCTTTTCATCGTCTACATTTAATTCTTTAGCATATACAATCACAGGCACAGAACAAGTAATACCTTGATTACCACTACCAGAATTAATCACAACAGGTAATTCACAACCATTCATTCTCGCATCACTACCTGCAGCTGCCATGGCTTTTGCTTTAGTTTTAATATCATGACCATAAGCATCTAATAAAACTTTACCAATATTAGCGCCATAATCATGATTCATCCCTTCATTAGATATATTCATATTATAACTTATTTGTTTATCTAATAATTCTTTAATATCATCAATATGAACCATATTGATAAATTCCCATATATCCTTCATGTTCAATTTTTCTCTAATATCACTATGATCATCATCCGTAGAAACAGGTTTATCTAATAAAACTTCGTTATTTTTTTCAATGTGAACAATATTCGTATGAAAATCAGCTATTCTAACAATAGCTTCATTATTATCTTTGTAAACTTTCACCACAATATCAAAAATCAAATCTTCATCAATATATTCTACTTGAATATCAATATTATCTAAATATTCTTTCATTTGTATAATTTGTTCATGGGATACATTAGAAATAACTTCTAATTTCTTAGATGCATCTCCTGCAATTATACCAGCAACAGCACTCGCAGGAATTCCTTTTAAGTGTTCGGTATTAGGAACAATCACGCTTTTCACATTTTTAATAATACTGCCACTTGCTCCTATTATAACTTTATCAGGAATATCACCTAATACTTCTCTAGCCTTAGCACTGGCATAGGCTATGGCGATTGGTTCAGTACATCCCATAGCAGGAATTAATTCTTCCTCTAAAATACTGATATAAATTTGGTATAATTCATCATTTCTTTCCATAAAATCAACCCCTTTAACACATTTTAGCATAAACATACAAAAAGAAGTAGAATATTTTAAGTTCATTTAAGTTTTCTGTGTTAGAATATAAAAAGAAGGTGGGATATATATGAGATTATTATTAGCAGAAGACGAAAAAGAATTAGTGGATGCATTGGTTGTTATATTAAAGCATAATCATTATTCAGTGGATAGTGTGGATAATGGTGAAGATGCTTTGTATTATTTAGAGAATCAGGATTATGATGGAGCTATATTAGATATTATGATGCCTAAGATGGATGGTTTAACAGTATTAAAAACAATAAGAGAAGAAGGAATTAAAGTTCCTGTGATTATGTTAACGGCAAAAGCTGAGATTGACGATCGTGTTTTAGGTTTGGATTTAGGAGCTGATGATTATTTACCAAAACCTTTTTCAACAAAAGAATTATTGGCAAGAATACGAGCTATGACAAGAAGAAAAGATGAACAGGTTGATAATTTATTAAAATTAGGAAATATTACATTAGATCGTTCAACATTTGAACTATCTTCACCAACGAGTTCATTAAGACTTGCCAATAAAGAATTCCAAATGTTAGAAATGCTCATGAGTAATCATAACGTGTGATATCAACAGAAAGATTTATGGAAAAGATATGGGGATTAGATAGTGATAGTGAAATCAGTGTTGTATGGGTTTATATTTCTTATTTAAGAAAAAAGTTAGCAAGTCTGCAGGCTAATGTTGAAATTAAAGTGGTGAGAAATCAAGGTTATCGTTTAGAGGTAAAAGAATGATACATAGATTAAGAAGAAACTTTATTGCCATTGCCATGCTTTCAACATTAGTGGTTTTAACTATTATTATTGGTTCTTTAAATATTATTAATTATATAAATCTGTTACAACAAGCAGATGAAATCCTTACTGTCTTATCGGAAAACGATGCAAGTTTTCCTGATTATAGCACTAATACGGAAGACTTACCTTCAAGCTTTAATGTAGAAACGCCATTTAATACGAGATTCTTTTCTGTAACGATAGATAATGATTTAAATGTTTCTAACGTTGATACGAAGCAAATTACAGCTATTGATGATTCAACAGCTATAGAATATGCCTCCAACGTTATAATGACAAATAACACATCAGGCTTTTATGATAACTATCGTTATAAGGTTGTAGAAGATGATAGTAGTTATATGGTTATCTTTGTAGATGAAAGTAAGGAATTGAATTCATTTCATCAAGTCTTATTTACTAGTATAATGATTTCATTAATTGGTTTTGCAGCAGTATCAATACTTATTATTATCTTTTCTAAGAGAGTTTTTGAACCAGTGGAAGAAAGCTATCATAAACAAAAGCAATTCATTACTGATGCTTCTCATGAACTTAAAACACCATTAACTATTATATCAGCTAATATAGATGTATTAGAAATGGTTAATGAAGAAAATAATTGGACTGATAGTATTAGACACCAAATTTCACGTCTAACAACCATGGTTAATCAAATGGTATCATTATCAAGAATAGACGAAATTGAAGAACTTACAAACTTAGTAGACTTTTCTTTAAGTGATACACTTCAAGAATGTATTGATCCTTTTTATGAAGTAGCGACTTCACAACATAAAGAATTATTAGTAGATATAGAAAATCAATGCAACTATAAAGGTGATCAAAATATGATGAAACAAATGATCAATCTTATTATGGATAATGCTTTTAAGTATTCTAATGATAATGGTACAATTAAGATACAATTAAAGAAAACAAATAAGCATTATTTATTAACTTTCTATAATACAACCAATGAAATACCTCAAGGAAATCTTGATCAAATATTTGAAAGATTCTATCGTTTAGATGCTTCTAGAAATTCAAAAACAGGTGGCAGTGGTATTGGTTTATCCATTGTCAAATCCATTGTAGATGTTCATAAAGGTAGTATACATGCTAAAAGTGAAGATGGAAAATCAATGCTTATAGAAATAAAGTTATAAATATCAATAAACACAACGCGTGCGATTAAATAGTTTGAATAAACACACGCGTTGTGTTATAATGCTTTTAGAGGGGAATATCATGAGAACAATTCCTAAAAAAGAAACACTAACAATTGAATTTAAAAGCGATTTGAAAATGTTAAAAGATAAAGATTTGATTGAAACCATTGTAGCAATGACGAATACTAAAGGTGGTTATTTATATTTAGGGGTTGAGGATGATGGTACAGTGTCTGGTATTCATCCAAAACATAAAGATGAGATTGGAGTTGTGGCACTAATAGCTAATAAAACTGTACCATCAATACTTGTCAGAGCAGAATTATTAGATGTTGATGATAAAGTAATATTAAGTATTGAAGTTCCAATGAGTCGAACGATTGTATCAACATCTGATGGAAAATTATTAAGACGTCGCCTTAAAGTTGACAAAACACCTGAAAATATTCCAATGTATCCTTATGAAATATCTGTACGTTTATCAGAATTAGGTGCATTAGATTATTCGGCACAAATTTTAAAAGAAGCTACTTTAGATGATTTGGATTTTGTAGAGCGAATACGATTGCGTAATACAATAAAAATGAGAAATGGGGAACAATCATTATTATCTTTAACTGATGAAGAGCTTGACAAGGCTTTGGGTTTAGTCAAAGAAGATAATGGTATATTATATCCTACAGTAACTGGTATGTTACTCATAGGTCAAGAAGAGAAACTACAACAATTCATACCTTCTGCAAAAACAAGTCTTCAAGTACTTGAAGGCACAAAAATAAAAATCAATGAAACAATCACAAAACCTTTATTAGCAACCTATGAAATTATTGAAAATCATTTTAAAATACTTAATACTGAAGATGAGATTTTATATGGGTTATATCGTATACCTATTCCAGAATTCTCTCAAAATGCGTTTCGAGAAGGAATAATTAATGCATTTTCTCACCGAGATTATAGTATTTTACAATCAATTCGTATAGCAATTGAAGATGAGGGCTTAACAATAAGCAGTCCAGGTGGATTTATAGATGAAGTGAATTTAGATAATCTATTAACAGTTGAACCGCATGGTCGAAATCAATTGCTAGCAGATACTCTTAAAAGAATTGGATTGGCTGAAAAAACAGGTAGAGGTATTGATAGTATTTACGAGGGATCGCTTGTATATGGACGACCACTACCAGATTATAGTGAATCGAATTCTCGTTATGTTAAATTATTCATACAATGCTCAAAAGCTGACTATGCTTTTACGCGTATGATATCTCAAAGTGAACATGAGTCGAATCGTATTTTGCCTATTTATTCATTAATGATATTATCAATGTTACGCAATCATAAAATAACTTTAAAAGAATTTGTTGAGAAGTTGCACATTAATGAAAACAGAGTACAAGCTAATATTGATAAACTATTAGACCTAGGGTTGATTGAAATATCTGGTAGAGGATATATGTTAAATTCAAAAGTATATAAAACGGAAAATAATAATAATTTATATATTAAAGATAAAAGAATTGATAGATCCGAGTTTAATGATGTTATTATTGATGTAGTAAAACAAAAAGGGTATATAACTAGAAGTCATGTTTCTAATCTTTTTGAATTAAATGACAGTCAATCTTATCGTTTATTACAAAAATTGCATAAAAAAGGTATCTTAGAATTGGTTGGAAAAGGTAGAAATGCTAAATATGTATTAAAATAACGCACTTATGTGCGTTTTTTAAGTTCATTTAAGGTTTGATATTTATAATAATATCAGTTGGAGGTATTATATGACATTAGAAGAATATTATGGTGAACATTTACAACATTTAGATGAAACAAGAGAATATGTATTAGATAAGATATCAAGCTATAAAAACAACAACAATCCCCTAGAATATTGTATATCTAGAATAAAAAAACCAATAAGTATGCAAAACAAGCTTATGAAACAAGGTTATGAACCAACAGTAGATAATGCCCTTACAAAGGTGTTTGATGCGATAGGTATAAGAGTTATTTTTAGTTTTATTGATGAAATATATGATTTTGTCGATTGGGTAGATAAACAGGAATGGGAAGTCATCACGAAGAAAGATTATATTACTTATCCAAAAGCAAGTGGTTATCGTAGCTATCATATTATTTTAAAGGTCAATCAAACCTATGTAGAAATTCAAGCAAGAACCATTGCGATGGACTTTTGGGCCAGTTTAGAACATCAAATACATTATAAACATGATATTCCTCATGAAAAAATAATTATGAGTGAACTAAAAAGATGTGCAGATGAAATAGCCTCAATAGATGTATCTATGCAAACAATCAATGAATTGATACATGATTAATATTAATTGGAATATTCATATATGAATATTCCATATTTTATTATAAAGAATCCATTTTTTAACTTAAATTTAAAGTTAATTTAAGGTTATGTAAATATAATGTTAAGCAGATGAGGAGGAAAGACTGTGGAATATCAAAACATCTTTAAAAGATATGAATATAAATATCTCATAACTTTACAACAAAAAGAAGAATTATTAGAAGTCATGAAGGAATATATGATGCCAGATATCTATGGTAGAAGTAATATATGTAATATTTATTATGATACACCTGATTATTTATTAATTAGAAGATCATTAGAACATGGAATATATAAAGAAAAACTAAGAATGAGAAGTTATGGTCAAGCAACTGAAGATAGTGAAGTATTCATTGAACTGAAGAAAAAATATGAGCATGTGGTTTATAAAAGACGCATGGCAACAACAAATGATCAAGCCATGAATTACTTAAGTCATCAAGATCATCTTATTGAAGAAAGTCAAATTAATAAAGAAATCGACTATGCTTTAAATTACTATAAGAATCTTAGACCAAGTGTTTATATATCTTATGAAAGAGAAGCATTCTATGGTAAAGAGGATCATGAATTTCGTTTAACATTTGATCAAAATATCATATATAGAAATGTTGATATGAATTTATGTAGTGAAATATACGGGCAACCAATATTAAATGATGATGAAGTATTAATGGAAATAAAGATTGGCAATGCGATGCCGTTATGGTTAAGTCATTTTTTATCAAGTCATAAGATTTATCGTACATCATTTTCAAAATATGGTTTCGCTTATAAGCAAATGAAAGGGGCAGAAGAATATGTTAGAAATGTTATTTAGTGGTTTATTTGATAGTAGTACAACAAGTGTTATATCAGTTTTAGATTTTATGCTATGTATTGGGGTTTCTTTGTTGATAGGTATTTTTCAGGCTTGGAGTTATACTTATAAAACAAGATATAATGTGCATTTTGTTAGAACATTAGCCATTATACCAGCCGTAGTATGTGTGGTTATTATGATGGTTAATGGTAATGTCGGTGTCGGTGTTGCGGTGGCAGGTGCCTTTGGTTTGATTCGTTTTAGAAGTATTCCTGGTACTGCAAAGGAAATTGGTGCTATCTTTATAGCTATGGGTACTGGTTTGATTACTGGTATGGGTTATTTAGGCTATGGTGTGTTGTTTAGTGTGATATTGGTAGCTGCTTTAATGATTTATTCAGCTTTTGATATTTGGGAACCAACAGAAGTTAAAGAGAAGACTATGGTGATTACTATTCCTGAAGATTTGGATTATACAAAAGTATTTGATGATTTAATGGATCAATATACAAGTAAATCAGAATTGATTAATGTTAAAACAACCAATATGGGAAGTCTATTTAAATTAACTTATCATTTAGATCTTAAAGATCCTAGTAAAGAAAAAGAATTTATTGATGCATTACGTTGTAGAAATGGAAACTTAGAAATTATCATGACTAATCAGGAATTAGTGTCTATGACATTATAGGAGGTGTTACTATGCGTAAGCTATTAATTATATTAGGAGTGATATCGTTATTGTTAATGGGATGCTCTTCTCAATCAACGATTTCATTTAGTGGTTCTTCGGGAAGTACTTATGTATTAGATACAAGTGATATGTTTACGGATCGTGACCTGGAAACAGATTATGATGAGTATATAACAATTTCTTTAGATGATGAAAATTCCACTTGTGATGATGATACAGTTTCAATAGAAGATCAAATCATCACTATTACAAGTGAAGGAATCTATTATTTAACTGGAACATTAAGTGATGGTTGGATTATTATTGATGTGGATGACAATGAAAAAGTACAGCTGATATTAGATAATGTCTCTATTACTCATGAATCTAATGCTACTATATATGTCAAAGAGGCTGATAAAGTTTTTATCACTTTAGCAGATAATAGTGAAAACACACTTATTTCTAAGGATTTTGAAACTGTAGATGATGATAATATTGATGGTACGATTTTTTCTAAGAGTGATTTAACTCTTAATGGTAATGGTACGTTAAATATAACATCCACCTCTCATGGCATTGTTTCTAAAGATGATTTAGTTATTACAAGTGGTACTTATAATATTGATGCAACTAAGCAAGGATTATCAGGTAAAGATAGCATTCGTATTAAAGATGGTACATTTAATATAGTTGCTGGAGGAGATGGTCTCCATAGTGAAAATAGTGATGATGAAGAAAAAGGTTATATTTATATAGAAGATGGTACTTTTGTGATAGAAGCGACTGGTGATGGTATATCTGCTTCTTATGTTTTGCAAATTGATGGTGGTACTTTTGATATGACGACAGGTGGTGGAAGTAGTAATGCTTCTACCAGTAACCAATGGGGTCAATGGAACAACCAAACAGTTGATGATACGAGTGCAAAAGGGATTAAGTCTAGTGATGATATAGTAATCAATGATGGCACATTTGCGATTGATTCTTCTGATGATAGTATTCATACTAATGGTAATCTAACAATCAATGGTGGTACTTTTGAAATAACATCAGGTGATGATGGTATGCATGCAGATATCGCTTTAGTCATTAATGATGGTGATATTAATATTACACAGAGTTATGAAGGTATTGAAGGTCAAAGTATTGATATTAATGGTGGTACTATTGTATTAGTTGCTAGTGATGATGGTTTGAATGCTTCTGGTGGTAATGATTCAAGTAGTCAAAATAGAATGGGTGCTAATGATTTTGCAGCAGACGAAGATGCTTATATCAATATTACTGATGGTAGCTTAACAGTTGATAGTGAGGGCGACGGTATTGATAGTAATGGTTATCTTTATATGAGTGGTGGAACAGTTTATGTTGATGGTCCTACGAATAGTGCTGATGGAGCCATAGATTATAATGGTAGTGCTTATATCACTGGTGGAACAATAATTGCTGTAGGAGCTAGTGGTATGGCTGAAAACTTCAGTGAAGATTCAACGCAAGGATGTATAATGATTAGTATTTCTTCGACGACAGGTGATGTTATATTACAAGACAGTAGTGGCAATACAATTATCAGCTATTCACCTACAAAGAGTTATAGTTCTGTTCTTATCTCTACATCAGAATTATCTAAAGGGTCGACTTATACATTAATTACTGGAAATACATCTACAGAAATTACACTATCTTCTCTTATCTATACTTCATCTACTGGCATGAGTGGTGGCATGAACGGTGGGATGAACAATGGCAAAAAATAAAATATATCTTGTTATACCTGCTTATGAACCAGATCATAAATTAATTGAGCTAGTGAAAGAGGCTTATCAAACTCATTTATTTGATATCATAGTCATTAATGATGGTAGCAATCATGAGTATGATTCAATCTTTGATAAAGTATCCAAATACGCTACAGTATTAACATATTCAACCAATAAAGGTAAAGGCATAGCTTTAAAAACAGCATATCGATATATATCAACTTTAGATGCAGGTATTATAGTAACTGCAGATAGTGACGGACAACATCATATTGATGATATAATCAATATTTGTGATTATAGCGTCAAACATCCTGATACCTTGGTATTAGGTAAACGTACTTTCAAAGGCCATGTGCCTTTGAAAAGTTGTTTGGGTAATACAATAACACGTTATGTTTTTTATATTACAAATAATCAAAAAATCTATGATACCCAAACAGGATTACGTGCTTTTTCTAGTGATTATCTAGATTTTATGTTAAAGGTAGATGGAAATAGGTTTGAGTACGAAATGAATGTTTTAGTGAATTGGTCGCATATGCGACCAATTGTTGAAATACCAATTCAAACAATTTATTTCAACAATAATCAATCAACACATTTTCGCCCCTTGCAAGATGGCTATCTCATTTATAAAGACTTATTGAAATTTGGCGGTTCATCATTCTTATCGTTCATCATTGATTATAGCTTATATACACTATTTATTATGATTTTAAGTATATCAATGGATGCGCGTATTATTCTTGCAAATACGATTGCAAGAATAATGAGTGCTTCGTTTAATTATACGATGAATCGTCGCTTCGTTTTTAATAGTCATGAAAATATCTTAAAAAGCAGTATACAATATTTTATCCTTGCCTTAGCAATTTATTTCTTTAGTACAACATTGATTACTTTTATCTACCATATGACTCATATGAATCTTTTAATCATTAAGTTATTTGTTGATACATCATTATTTATATGTAGTTATACAATTCAATTAAAAATAAAGCAGGAATCTCCTCCCCAAGTCAAGTTAAAATTTTTTTATTTTTTATAAACTATATGTTTATATATTTAGTTATTTCATAAATCAATATAGATATATATTACATATATTGTAATATATTTGTTTGCATTCAGTGATAACCCCTAGGGGTTATCAGAAATTTTGTGTATAGAAAATCTCTGGCAGCTGTTAATTTTTTCACATAATGATAATACTCATCTTCACTTATAATAACAGTACCTCCCGCCAACAGGATCATGTCCTTAACTACTTTCGTCCTGATTATTATAAATGAGCCCCTTTTGGCTGACAACGTCAGGAGAGGAATGCGTACTACTTTGAATACTGGTTACGAATATATTTTT
>JAJQEL010000117.1:0-13278 GCA_021201655.1 Erysipelotrichaceae bacterium
GAATAGCAAATCATTTTAATTATTTAAATTGTCTACTTGACAAAATCACTTCAGATATTATATTGAATAGAGTACTTTTAATAAGAAATCACGAAGGAGGAAACTAGATGACTAAAAATCATTATGGCGAAGAAGATATTTTAATTCTAGAAGGCTTAGAAGCAGTAAGAAAAAGACCTGGTATGTATATTGGTTCCACTGATCAAAGAGGTTTGCATCATCTGGTATGGGAAATTGTAGATAATGCAATAGATGAAGCTATTGCAGGTTATGGTAAAAAAATTACTGTAACAATTGGTAAAGATAATAGCATAAAAGTAGAAGACGAAGGTAGAGGTATGCCTGTCGGAATGCATCCTTCAGGTAAACCGACAACCGAAGTAATCTTAACAGTTTTACATGCTGGTGGAAAGTTTAATGAAGATGGTGGTTATAAAACATCAGGAGGTTTGCATGGAGTTGGTTCATCTGTAGTGAATGCTTTAAGTGATTGGTTAGAAGTGACTGTTTATCGTGATGGTAAGATTACTCAGCAAAAATTTACTAATGGAGCGCAAAAGATTTATCCTGTTAAAACTATAGGAAAAACCAATAAAACAGGTACAATTATACATTTTTTACCTAATAAAGATATATTTACTTCGATTAATTTTAGTTATACAACTATTTGTGAGCGTATGCGCGAAAGTGCTTTTTTATTAAAAGGAATTGAAATGATTGTTATAGATGAACGCAGTGATAAACGAGAGAGTTATCAATATAATGATGGATTAGAATCATTTATCGCTTATTTAAATGAGGATAAGAATGCTATTCATCCAACAATATCTTTTGATGATACATCTCATCCAATTGAAGTTGAGGTTGCTATGCAGTTTACGGATAGCTATCATGAAAATTTAATTTCATTTGTCAATCTTGTCAGAACGGGAGACGGAGGGACACACGAAACTGGTTTTAAATCAGGTTTAACAAAAGTTTTTAATGAGTATGCTAAAAAATATAATTTACTAAAAGGAAAAGATAAAAAATTAGAAGGTACTGATGTTCGTGAAGGTTTAACAGCTATTATATCAGTTAAAATTCCTGAATCTTTATTACAATTTGAAGGACAGGTAAAATCAAAACTTGGTACAGCAGATGCGAAGACAGTTGTTGAAAATGTTGTTTATGAACAAATTACATATTATTTAGAAGAACATAAAGATATCGCGAATAATCTTATACAAAAAATGACAAAGGCAGCTCAAGTTAGAAGTGCTGCAAGAAAGGCTCGTGAAGCAGCTAGAAAAGGAAAAAATAATAAAAATGAAAAAATATTAAGTGGTAAATTAGCTCCTGCACAAAGTAAAGATAAAAAGCTTAAGGAGTTATATTTAGTCGAAGGTGATTCTGCAGGTGGTAGTGCAAAACAAGGCAGAGATCGTAAATATCAGGCTATTTTACCTTTGCGAGGTAAAGTATTAAACGCAGAGAAAACATCTTTAAATGATATGTTAAAAAATGAAGAAATTGCCACTATTATTAATACTGTTGGCGCTGGTTTTGGGGATGACTTTAATGCTGAAAATTCTAATTATGCTAAAGTGATTATTATGACCGATGCTGATACAGATGGAGCTCATATTCAGGTTTTATTATTGACATTCTTTTATCGTTATATGCGTGGTTTAATTACTTCTGGACGTGTTTTTATTGCCATGCCACCGTTATATAAGGTCGCAAAGAAAAATGGCAAGAAAGAGAATGCTATTTATGCCTGGGATGATAATGAGCTGGAAAAAGCTAAAGCAAAAATTGGTAGAGGTTATACCATTCAAAGATATAAAGGTTTAGGTGAAATGAATGCCAGCCAGTTATGGGATACAACTATGAATCCACAAACACGTACACTGATTCAAGTATCTATTGAAGATGCCGCGACGGTAGAAAAACGTGTAAGTATTTTAATGGGTGATAAAGTAGAACCAAGACGTGCCTGGATAGAAGAGAATGTTCAATTCTCACTAGAAGATTCTTTCTTTATTACAAATGGTTAGGAGGTAAGCTATGAGTGAAAATATTGTAGTTGAATCATTAGATGAAATTATGGGAGATCGTTTTGGAAAATACTCTAAATATATTATTCAGGATCGTGCCTTACCAGATGTTCGTGACGGCTTAAAACCTGTTCAACGTCGTATTTTATATGCCATGTATAAAGATGGTAATACGCATTTAAAACCTTATCGCAAATCAGCTAAGACAGTTGGTAATGTCATTGGTAATTATCATCCTCATGGCGATACTTCAGTTTATGAAGCTATGGTACGATTATCGCAACAATGGAAAATGCGTGCACCACTAGTGGATATGCAAGGTAATAATGGATCTATTGATAATGATCCTGCTGCAGCAATGCGTTATACTGAAGCTCGATTATCTCCGATATCAGTAGAATTATTAAAAGATCTGGATAAAGATACTGTACAAATGGCTTTAAATTTTGATGATACGGAATATGAACCAACTGTTTTACCAGCTAAATTTCCTAATTTATTAGTAAATGGAGCAACTGGTATTTCCAGTGGTTATGCTACGGATATTCCGCCGCATAACTTAGGTGAAGTGATTGATGCCACAATTTATCGTATTCATCATTCACATTGTTCATTAGATAAAATTATGGAATTTATTAAAGGACCTGATTTTCCTACAGGAGCAATTGTAGAGGGTAAAGAAGGCATTAAAACAGCTTTTGCAAAAGGTCGAGGTAAAGTTATTGTTAGATCAAAAACACAAATCGTTGAAAAAAAGAATATGAATCAAATTGTCATTAGTGAAATTCCTTTTGAAGTAAATAAAGCTGAATTAGTAAGAAAAATGGATGAAATCCGTATTAACCGTGCGATTGATGGAATTATAGAAGTGCGTGATGAATCTGATCGTAATGGTTTAAGTATTGTTGTTGATTTAAAGAAAGATGTGGATATCCAAAATACTTTGAATTATTTTTATAAGAATACCGATTTACAAAAAAATTATAATTATAATATGGTTGCAATTCGTGATAAAAGACCTGAATGTATGGGAATTATTGATATTATTGATGGTTATATAGATCATGCCATAGAAGTTGTTACTAAAAGATCTTTATTTGATTTAAAAAAAGCACAGGAGCGCAAAAATATTGTTGATGGCTTAATAAAAGCTGTATCTATTTTGGATGATGTTGTTTATACTATTCGCCATTCTAAAGATAAAGCAGATGCGAAATATAATATTCAACAGCAATTTGGTTTTAGTGAAAAACAGGCTGAGGCTATTGTGACATTGCAATTATATCGTTTAACAAATACAGATATCGTTGCCTTAGAAAATGAAAGAAATGAATTAGAAACAAAAATTCACTCATTAAATGAAATATTAGATAGTGATAAAGTTTTAAGAAATGTGATTATATCAGAACTTAAAGAAATTAAAAAGCAATATCCAATGCCACGTTTAACCCAAATTAAAGATGAAGTTTCCGAAATACTAATTAATGAAGAAGCCATGATATTAAGTGAAGATATTTATATATCAGTTTCTCGAGATGGATATATTAAACGTATCTCTATGCGATCATATAATGCTAGAGGCGATGCACGTATTGGTAAAAAAGATGATGATTTAGTTATTGACATTCATAAAGCAAATACAACTGATAAATTACTAGTTTTTACAAACAAAGGAAATTATCTTTATATTCCAATACATAAATTAGAGGAATTCCGCTGGCGTGAATTAGGAAAACATATTAGTTATCTTATAAAAGTATCACCTGAAGAAAAAATGATTGGTTCTATATTAGTTAAGGATTTTCATAAATCACTATATGTGATATTAACTACTAAAAAAGGGCAAATCAAACGTGTTGCATTAGAAGATTTTGAAGTAACAAGATATACCAAGCCTATGAAATGTATGAAACTTAAAGATGATGATAGTTTATTGCAAGTTAACTTAAGTGATGGTCAACAAGGAGTTGTTTTAACAAGCAAAAATGGTTATGCTGTCTTGTATAGTGAACAGGAAATATCTATATTAGGATTAAAAGCAGCTGGTATAAGAGCGATGAGCTTAAAAAATGATGAACTGACCACAATGAATATTTTTGATCCATTAAAAACAAATTCATATATTTTAATCAGTGAAAATATAGGCATCAAACGTATACATTTAAGTGATATTCCAAGTTGTAATCGTAATACTAAAGGGCATTTGGTCTATAAATCAACAAAAACTAAACCTATATACACTTATGCTACTTATATTAAAAATCCCCAGGATGTTTTAGATATTATTACGAATGAGCAATATATGACAATTCAAATCAAAGATTATAATTATACCCAATTAAATACAAAACCTAGAGAAATAACTCCTTTAAAAAATCAACAGCTTATCCAAATCTTTGATCCACAATCACTTTCAACCGATTTATATGATCAACCTATTTTAGAAAATAAAACAGAAGAAATAGATAAATTTGAACCTATTAGTTTTAATGATTTATTTAGCGATGATTTTTAGAATATGAGTTCCTCATATTCTTTTTAGCGATTAAGATATGCTTTTAATAGCTTTATGAGAGCACGTTTTTCGATACGCGAAACATAAGATCGAGAAATATGCATTTCTTTAGCAATTTCTTTTTGGGTTTTAATATCTTGATTATTAAGACCATAACGTTGAATAAGAATATCCTGTTCACGTTTCGTTAATAATCTAAAATAAACTTGAAGTTTATCAAGAGAATCATTTGTTATAATAGTATCAATAATAGGTTTCTCATCACTGGGAATAATATCAATAAGTGTCATTTCACTGCCATCATTATCAATACTCAAAGTTTCATTCAATGAAACATCAAGATTAGTTTTCTTATTAGCTCGTAAATGCATTGAGAATGAAATTCTCATGCATTTTGCTGAGTACGTAGATAATTTACTTGATTTATCTGGTTTATAGCTGTCAACAGCTTTTATGAGGCCAATTGTGCCAATACTAATAAGATCTTCTGTGAGATCTCTATTATTTTCATATTTTTTAGCTATATGGGCAACTAATCTTAAATTATGCTCAATGAGTTCAGATCTGGCTTTTTGATCACCTTGAAAATAAGCATTTAAAAGTTCCTGTTCCTTAGCTTTAGATAAAGGTGGCTTAAATGCCTGGGTTTTAATATAAGAAACAAAAAATAATTGTTGTAATAACGTTAAAATAAACATATTTCACCTCACAAAAGATTATATGAAATTAGCTTTGATTTATGCTTTTCATATGCATAAAAATAGGGTAAAATAGGCAAGAAAGAAGGTTAATAATGAAAAAAATCATAAAATGTTTTGGATGTGGCGCTATTATTCAAAGTGAAAACGAAAAGAATATTGGCTATGTCCCTAAAAATGCATTAGATAAAGAACATATTCTATGTCAAAGATGCTTTCAATTGAAAAATTATCATAAATTACAGCAAACCAATCTTACTAAAGATGATTATTTAAAACTATTATCTTCTATTGGTGATAAAGATTGTTTGGTCATATATATGATTGATTTATTTGATTTTCATGGTAGCTTAATTCAGGGAATACAAAGACATATCGGTTATAATGATATTTTGATATTAGCAAATAAACGTGATATTTTGCCGAAATCATGCAATAATACAAAATTAGAGCATTGGGTACGAAGACAATTAAAAGAAGAAGGTATAAAACCCATAGATGTCATTATTACAAGCGCCAAAAAGAATATGCAATTAGATCGTATTTATGATGAAATACAACACTATCGTAAAGGCAGAGATGTCTACGTAATAGGTGTAACTAATGTGGGTAAATCAACATTTATAAACGCTTTATTAAAGCATTATGCCAATATGAATGATCAAAATCTTATAACTGTTTCTGAGTATCCTGGAACAACTTTAAATTTTATTGAAATACCTTTGGATGAACAAACTTCATTATATGATACACCAGGCATTGTTAATGCTTATCAGATAACCCATTTATTAGAGCTAAACGAACTCAAACAGGTTATTCCCCAAAGTGAATTAAAACCAATAAGTTTTCAGCTAAATAGTGATCAAACGCTTTATTTTGATGGTTTAGCACGTTTGGATTTTATTAAAGGTGAAAAAACTCAATTTATCAATTATTTTTCTAAGAATTTAAAAATTCATAGATGTAAAACTATTAAAGCAGATGATTTATATAATCGTCATATGACTTTTAAACATGAAATTAAAAATATAAATACAATAGATGATTTTAAGAAATATTCATTTCATTTATCAAATAAAAAATATGATATTGTCATCTCTGGCTTAGGATTTGTGACTATTCATGCTCATAAAGGTGTTGATATCATTGTCTATGCTCCACCACGTGTCAATGTATTGATTCGTGAAGCACTTATTTAGGAGGAAATTATGTTAACAAATAAACAAAAAAGATATTTAAAAAATGAAGCTATTGATCCAAATGCTATTTTTCAAATTGGTAAAAGTGGTATTAGTGATGGTCAAATTAATAGTATTATTGATGCTTTAAATGCTCATGAACTTATCAAAATTAAAGTCTTAAAAAGCTGTCCATATGACGTACATAGTGTTGCTGAAAAATTAAGTAACCGTACTCAAAGTGAAATTGTACAAATAATTGGTCGTGTTATTGTTTTATATCAAGCAAGCGAAAAGGGGATTCACCATTTATGAAAATAGGCTTATTTGGTGGCAGTTTTGATCCTATTACAAAAGCTCACACTGAAATTGTTGAAATGGCTTTATCACAACTGGATTTAGATGAGATCCAATTGATTCCTACAGCTCATAATCCTTGGAAAGATTATAGTAATGCCAGCAGGGAAGATCGTTTAAATATGCTAAAAATAGCTATTCAAGATATGCCCAATGTCACAATTAATCATATTGAAATCGATAAAGATAATAATGATAAGAATTATACATACAAAACGATTGAACAAATTGTTAATGAATATCCAGAAAATGAGTATTATTATATTATGGGTATGGATCAAGCCAATCTTTTTTATAAATGGAAGCATCCAAAACGTATCAGTAAAATGGTGCAATTGATTGCTTTTAAAAGAGGTGATTATAAACCTGATAAGAAAATATTAAAGAAGTATCATTTTATTAAATTAAAAAATAAACCTATTACTGCCAGTAGCAGTGATGTGAGATGTGGACATATTGAATTTTTAGATGACAATGTGTTACGGTATATTTCTTCTAAAGGAATTTATTTAGATGAAATGATACAAATTCATATGAAAGAAAAACGTTGGAAACATTCTTGTTCAGTAGCTAACTTAGCAAAAGAATTTGCTCTGTCCAATGGATTAAATGAAAATGAAGCTTATATTGCAGGTATTTTACATGATATTGCAAAAGAATTAGATCATGATCAAGCATTAGAGCTGATGAACAAATATTATCCTGAACATGTCCATATGAGTGAAGCGATATGGCATCAATGGTTATCTGCGTATATGGCAAAGAATTTATATTTGGTTAATAATGAAGTCATATTAAAAGCTATTGAAGATCATACAACAGCCTCAACATCAATGTCAGCTATTGGTAAATGTTTATATTGTGCTGATAAATTGGACCCTTTAAGAGGTTATGATTCATCTCAGCAAATTGCTGTATGTAACAAAGATATTCATCAAGGTTTTAGGGATGCTTTAGAAGATTTTTATCGTTTTTCTAAAGAAAAAGGAAGAGATATTGATCCTGTATTTTTTGAAATATATGAACATTATTGTATAAAAGGAGAAATTGAATGAATGAATTAGAAATTATTGTAAAAGCCATGGATGATAAACTCGCAACTAATATTATTGCAATAAATATGAAAGAAGTCAGTCCTTTATTTGATACATTTGTATTATGTAGTGCTTCTAATGAAAGATTAATGAATGCTATCAAAGATAATATTAGAGAACAATGTGAAATCAATGGTATAGATATTAAAAGCATTGAAGGATTAAGAGATTCTAAATGGATTCTTATTGATTGTGGTGACATAGTATGCCATATTTTCCAGGATGATGAAAGAAAAAACTATAATTTAGAAAAACTATGGGGTGATATGCCTCGTCTTGATATTAAAGGAATGCTGAATCAATGAGTTATGAAAATTTTAGCTATTACTATGATAGTTTAATGGATTCAAAGTTTTATGATGATTATTTTGAATTTATTTTAAATCATGCAGCATTTGATGATGTTTTTGAACTTGCCTGTGGGACGGGTGAAATCGCTATTCGTTTAGCAAAAGCTCATAAACAAGTCTATGCTTCAGACTTATCGATGGATATGCTAGAAGTTGCTAAACAAAAAGCTATGTCTGAAAATGTTAATTTGTTTTTGCAGCGCGTTGATATGACTGATTTTTCAACTGATAGGAAGGTAGATCTTATTTTATGTTTATGTGATTCTATTAATTATTTATTAGAAGAAAACCAAATTATTCAAACGTTTAAGAATATATATGCTTCATTAAAGGTTACAGGAACATTTATATTCGATATAGATAGTCTATATAAAATGAATTATATATTGAAAGATTATCATGAACATGATGAAGACGCAGATTATATTTTTGATTGGCAAGTTGAAAAAATTGATGATGATTTTGTAAAACATCATGTATATATTGAAGATAAGCTTGAGAACGATATCGTTGATGAAGATCATTATCAAAAGACATTTGATGTTTATCAATATAAACAATGGTTAAATGAGACGGGGTTTCATAAGATTACATATTACAGTGATTTTGGAGAATATAATAAAGACTGTGAACGTATTATTTTTGTATGTCAGAAAGGATGATAAGTAATGTTAGGTATTATTGGTGCCATGGAAGAAGAAGTTACAGAATTACTAAAATTAATGGATATTGAAGCAGAGGATAAAATATTAAGCTATACTTTTTATCAAGGAAAGATGCATGGCAAAGATGTCATTGTATTGCAAGGTGGCATTGGGAAAGTCAATGCTTCTTTATCAACAACTCTTTTACTTACGAAGTATAACATTGATTATGTCATTAATATTGGCACTGCTGGAGGTATTAAAGAATCCCAGAATATTGGTGATGTGATTATTTCGTCCAGTGTTGTTCATCATGATGTTGATGTTGAGGGATTTGGCTATGAATATGGTAAGATTCCTGGTATGCCAACAATGTTTAAACCTGATGAAGATTTATTAGAGAAAACTAAAAATATTTTAAATTTGCAGCATATGCATTATCATATAGGTCTTATTGCTTCTGGTGATCAATTTGTATGTCGTCAAGATCAAGTGGACAATATTAAAAATCATTTTCCTCAAGCTGTTTGCAGTGAAATGGAAGCTGCCTCAATTGCTCAAGTATGCTATGTTTTTCATACACCATTTATTATTACACGCTCATTAAGCGATATTTTTAATAAAGGTGATAGCCAAGTACAGTTTGATACTTTTGTAAAAACAGCATCCGCTGCCTCAGCAAAAATGTGCTATGATCTCGTTGCAGTTATATGAAAAAAATTGAATTATTAGCTCCAGCAGGAGATAAAGAGTGCTTTAAAGCGGCAGTTTATTGTGGTACTGATGCTATTTATATTGGTGGACAGTCTTTTAGTGCCAGGGCTTCTGCACAAAATTTTAATAAAGAAGATATACAATGGGCTGTGTCGTTTGCTCATACTTATGGTGTTAAAGTTTATGTTACTGTTAATACATTATATAAAGATAGTGAATTTAGTGAATTATTAGCTTATATAGATTTTCTTTATCAAATCCAAATTGACGCTTTAATTATTCAGGATTTAGGTTTATTTATGGCAGTTAGAAAGATTTATCCTGATTTTGAACTTCATATGAGTACTCAAGCTAGTATTATGAATGTCCAAGGTGTCCAATACTTTGCGAAAATGGGGGCTCAACGCATTGTTCTAGCAAGGGAAAATAGTCTTGAAGAAATCAGTGAAATTGTTCGAAAAACGAAAGTGGAAATAGAAGTTTTTGTCCATGGTGCTCTGTGTATTTGTTATTCAGGGCAATGCTTAATGAGTAGTATGATTGGTAAAAGAAGTGGTAATAGAGGTTCGTGTGCGCAACCATGTCGTTTAAAATATCGATTAATGAAAGATAATATATTATTGGAAGATAAATATCCATATCTTTTATCTCCAAGAGACTTAATGAGCATAGAGCATATTGATCAATTGATAAAAGCTGGTATTCATTCTTTAAAAATTGAAGGTCGTATGAAACGACCTGAATATGTAGCAAGTACTATTTTAGCATATCGCCAAGCCATAGATAGCTATTATGATAAGCTGGATGTTTCTTTTAATAATGAAATATACGATATGACAGCAATGTTTAATCGTCAGTATACCAGCGGATATCTTTTCCATGACAAGCATATTGTCGATGGTGATTATTCAGGTAATAAAGGTATTATCATTGGTCAGGTAATGGCTTATAATAAAAAACTTAAACGTGTAAAAATAAAACTTACTGGTGATATTAATCAAGGAGATAGCATTGTTTTTGAATCAATTGATAAAGGCAGACCAGTGAATAAAATATATAAAGCTGGTCATCTTGTCAATCATGCTTCATCGCAGGATATCATTGAAGTGGAATTTGATACTTTTGTAAAAAACGGTCTTGTACGTAAAACCGTTGATACAAAAGTCATCAAAAAACTTCAACAAACATATCAAAAACCTCGTTATAAACAAGCTGTTAATATGATATTAACAGCACAAATTAATCATCCTCTAACACTTACAATTTCATTAAACAACTTCTCTGTAACATGTCAAGCATCTGTAAAAGTAGAACCAGCTATTAAAACTCCAACCAATAAACAACGCCTTATTGAGCAGCTTTCAAAGCTTGGTCAAACACCATTTAAAATCAATGAAATACAAATTATTATGGATGATAACATTTCCATTCCTATAAAAGAAATAAATGCCCTAAGAAGAGAAGCCTGTCATAAGTTGGAGAAGTTATTATCTCAACAAAAAATTCACCATATGTTTAAACAAAACATTGACTATCCAATAAAAAAGGATTCTCAAAAAGGAAAAACATATGTTTATGTTTCGAATTTAGAACAATTAAAATCTGTTATAAATTATCATGATATCGAAATTATCTATCCTTATCAATCTGATGTTATAGAAGCCTATCATATATATCCTGATATGATATTAGGAACAGCTAGAATCTTAAAATCTAAGGATATAGAAGATATTAAAAATTCATCTATCTATTCATTAATAGATAAGATCTTTGTTGATAATTATGGTGCTTATGAAGCATTTAACGATAAAAATTTAATATTAGGAACAGGTATGAATATTTATAATTCTATGAGTGTTTCTCATTATTCAGATATGAAAATACTATCAGTAGAAATGACCTTGGATGAGATTAATAACTTATATACTGATTTATCTAAATGTATCATTCAAGTTTATGGGAAGATAGAAAATATGATAAGTGAATATTGTCCGATTTCAAATTATTATTTTGGATATTTAAAAAAGAACTGTCAAATATGTCGAAATCACACTTTTTCAATTATTGATCGAAAAGGTGAAAAATTTGATATTCAAACAGATGAATATTGTCGTATGCACTTGTTAAATTGTCGTAGCCTTTTATTTGATCAATATTCATCAGCTCTTATAAAAAATCATTATCTTCATTTTACAAATGAAAACAATAAAGAAGTTATGCTTATAATGGATTATTTTATTAAAGAGAATCATGATATTAACAAAATAAAAAAACAATTATCATTAACACATGGTTATTATTAATAAGCTTGTCTTTTTATGTCTTTTACAAAATTATTTTTTTAAAATTCTAAATTGATATCATTTTAGAAAAATGCTATAATTATTTTCATGGAGGTAGCAATATGGCAATTGATATGGATTTAGCAAAACGTTTAAAGGGTTATCGAAATTTTAAGCATCTCACCCAAAAAGAAGTTGCAACGCATCTCAATGTTCCCCATTCAGCAATATCTGATATCGAAAATGGTAAACGTGACGTTACTGTCAGTGAACTAAAGGTATTATCACATTTATATGGTCGTAGTATTGAAGAAATTATCAGCGGTAAAAAATATGATTATTATAATATTGCGAATATTGCACGACTATTAACTGAGCTACCAGATGAGGATTTAAAAGAGGTTATGTTTATCATTGAGTATAAGCGTAAAAGAGTTGAAGAGAAAAACAAGGCTAATGTTTAAGCCTTGTTTTTACTTAATTCATAATTTCTGACAATTTCCTTGAATTCTTCTAGTAATTCCAATCCTTCATCAAGTATTTCATCACACTGTTTATCGTTATGATGATGATAGAAATGAACTTCAAACGGATCAGTTTCAGCCAATACGTAAGTACCATAACCATAACTGCCACGATTCATCATTAAACATCCAGGATTGATAAAATGAATACCTTCATGAATTTGATGTGTAGGAACATGGGTATGACCATGAAAACATACTATTGCATGATTTTCATGGCATAACTGGATGAGTTCATCATAGCCACTGTAAACATTATAATAATGGCCATGTGTCACTAGAATTCTGTTTTTTACAACAAATTTAGGGAAAGGATCAAAATCATGATTCCCTTGAACTGCAATATCAAATTCATTAATTAATGGGTCATTTAATGGTAATGACGAATCACCACAGTGAATCATCATATCAACATGATTTTTATATTTATTCACAACCCTAATCAAGTCATCATCAAAGCGATGACTATCACTAACAACCAATAATTTCATATAATCATCTCACCTTTTTTATAATCATACCACAAAAAAAGTTTTTTATCATTTTTTATGGTAAAATCTTAACAAATATGATTTCAGTTATAATTTATAACATTATTAATTAACTAATATATTTACTTTTAAGCTAAAAATTGGTAAAATAGTATCAGTTAATAATTTAACAGAAAAGGAGAAGAAGAAACTATGAGAACTATTTTATTAGTATGTGCTGCAGGTATGTCTACAAGCTTACTTGTAACTAAAATGGAAAAGGCTGCAGATGAAAAAGGAATCGAAGCAAAAATCTTTGCATTACCTTTCACTGATGCACCAAGAGTATTAGAAGAAGTAGATTGTATTTTACTTGGCCCTCAAGTAAGATTCCAAAAAGCTGAAATTGAAAA
>JAJQEL010000117.1:13378-22026 GCA_021201655.1 Erysipelotrichaceae bacterium
TTACTTGGCCCTCAAGTAAGATTCCAAAAAGCTGAAATTGAAAAATTAGCTGCTGGTAGAAAAGCTGGTCCTATCCCTGTAGACGTAATCGATATGAGAGATTATGGAACTATGAATGGTGAAAAGGTTTTCCATACTGCATTAAAATTATTAGGTGAAGAATAATTCATCTAGAAAGGAGCAAATGCTCCTTTTTTTCTTTCATTTTTATAATAGCTTTGCTATAATATGAAAGAATATAAGTGGGGGTAATATAAAATGGAAAAAGCTATTATTACTGTTGTTGGTAAAGATCAGGTAGGTATTATTGCCAAAGTGTGTACTTATCTTGCTGATAATACAATTAATATATTAGATATATCACAAACTATTTTACAAGGATATTTTAATATGATGATGATTGTCGATGTTAAAAATGCTGCTAAAGAGTTTTCTGTTGTAGCTGATGAATTAGCGTCACTAGGTGAAGAAATAGGTGTAACTATAAAACTACAACATGAAGAAATATTTGATATGATGCATAGAATTTAGGAGGGACATGAATGATTACTAGTTATGAAGTCGCACAAACAAATAAGATGATTGAACAAGAAAATCTTGATGTCCGTACGATTACTATTGGTATTAGTTTATTGGATTGTATTGATTCAAATGTTGATGTCTTATGCGATAACATATATCATAAAATTTTAAGAATAGCTAAGGATTTAGTAAAAACTGGGGATAGTATTGAAAAGAAGTATGGTATTCCCATTGTTAATAAGCGTATTTCAGTGACGCCAATTAGCTTAGTAGGAGCTAGCAGTTGTCATTGCCAGGAAGATTTTGTCAAAATTGCCAAAGTATTGGATAAATGTGCTCATGAGATAGGCATAAATTTTATTGGCGGTTATAGTGCTATTGTTTCTAAGGGTATGACACCTGCAGAAAAATTATTAATTGAGTCTATTCCTTTGGCAATGAAGGAAACAGAGTTGGTTTGTAGTAGTGTGAATGTTGGTTCGACTAAAACTGGACTCAATATGGATGCAGTTAAACTTGTGGGGGAAACCATTAAATTAACAGCGCAAATGACAGCAGATCAGGATTCTATAGGCTGTGCCAAGTTTGTGGTATTTTGTAATGCACCAGATGATAATCCATTTATGGCTGGAGCATTTCATGGTGTAAGTGAAGCAGATGCCGTTATTAATGTAGGAGTTAGTGGCCCAGGTGTTGTTAGAAATGCCATTAAAGAAGCTAAAGGCAAAGACTTTGGTGAGTTATGTGAAGTCATCAAAAAGACGGCCTTTAAGATTACTAGAGTGGGACAATTAGTAGCTTTAGAGGCTAGTGAAGCTTTAAATATTCCTTTTGGTATTATTGATCTTTCTTTAGCACCAACGCCAGCAGTGGGCGATAGTATCGCTGATTGTTTACAGGAAATGGGTTTAGAAAAAGTAGGGGCACCAGGTACAACAGCCGCTTTAGCTATTTTAAATGATCAAGTAAAAAAAGGAGGAATAATGGCTTCTTCCTATGTTGGTGGTTTATCTGGTGCTTTTATTCCCGTCAGTGAAGATCAAGGGATGATTGATGCTGTAGAAGCTGGATCATTATCATTAGAAAAATTAGAAGCAATGACTTGCGTTTGTTCAGTAGGACTGGATATGATTGCCATACCTGGTAAAACGAGTCCGAAAACTATTGCTGGCATTATTGCTGACGAAATGGCTATTGGAATGATTAATCAAAAAACAACAGCTGTACGTTTGATTCCAGTTATTGGTAAAGATGTTGGTGATAGTGTTGAGTTTGGCGGCCTTTTAGGACATGCACCAATTATGACTGTTAATGAATTTTCTTGTGATGAATTTATTGATCGTGGTGGTCGCATTCCAGCGCCAATTCATAGTTTTAAAAATTAGAAAGAAGGATTCAGATGTTAAAAGATTTAATTATTTATCATGATTTATCAAATGATCAGGAAGTTTTAGATTGTTTAGACTTTGTTGAAAGCAAAAGTATTGATGAAGCAACATTTATTTCAAAAATGCTTATATTATCAGAGCGTTATGATTTACATGGAAATTTATTTCAAGGTTTATTAACATATCTATTGGCTTGGCATGAAAATGTCTTTACATTATCTTTGGAAAGAAAAAACAATATTGATAATCATCTAAAACAAGTGATTCTCTATGATTTAGAAACAATTTACACTCTTTATCATTATGATTTTTCTTCACTTAATATTTTATATCAAGATTTATTTATTAATTATCCTCATAGTAAGCCTATTATTAATCAGGAAATCTATGATTTATTATTCCATCTCCAAAATTCTTTAGCAGATGCCTCTTCAATAGAAGAATTCTATGATGTCTTATATCAGCATTATAATCAATATGGTGTTGGTAAATATGGTTTAAACAAAGCTTTTAGATATCATGAAAATAAAATCATTCCAATTGATCATATTGGTAATAATACATTAGACCAATTGATTGGCGGCGACAGTCAAAAAGAACGTTTACGTGCTAATACGGAAGCATTTTTAAAAGGAAAAAAAGCGAATAATGTTTTATTATATGGTGATAGTGGAACTGGTAAATCTACAAGTATTAAAGCCTTATTAAATGAATATTATAAAGATGGATTAAGAATGGTTGAAGTTTATAAACATCAATTTATTGCTTTACCACAAATAATTAACGAATTACAAAATCGTAATTATCGTTTTATTATTTTTATGGATGATTTATCATTTGAAGAATTTGAAGTTGAATATAAATATTTAAAAGCTGTCATTGAAGGTGGCTTGGAAAAGAAACCAGATAACGTTTTAATCTATGCAACAAGTAACCGTAGACATCTCATTAAAGAGACATGGAACGATCGTGCCCATGATGAAGAAGTTAACAATAATGATGCAAAACAGGAAAAACTTTCATTAGTTTCACGTTTTGGTGTCAAGATTATGTATATTCATCCTGATAAGCAACGTTATTTGGACATTGTTGATGGTTTAGCTGAAAGTTATGGTTTACAAATGGACAAAGAACAGCTTCATGCTTTAGCCATGCAATGGGAGATAAGAAATGGAGGATTCTCTGGACGTACTGCAAAACAATTCTTGCATACGTTACTTGGAAGTAAATAATGAAAAAATTCAAAATTGAAGATTATCCACTTATTCAACCATATCTAAATATGGCCAATTATGAAGGATATAATTCCAACATTGTAACCATGGTTATGTGGAATCATGAATATCATATTGAATATGAAATTCATGATCATTATATGATTATGTTACATAACTATAAAGGTTTACAATATTGGGCTATGCCTTTTACAAGTGCTCAATATTATCAAGAAGCCATTGACTATATGATTCAATATAGTCAAGATCATGATTTTGAATTTATGATTGATTGCGCTATAGAAGATTTTGTTGATAAAATTAAACCAATTTATAAAGATAAGCTTCTTTATCAGCATACTCCTTATAATGATGATTATATATACGATCGCCAAATGCATGAAAAATTAACAGGAAAAAAGATGCAGAAAAGACGTAATCATTATAATGCTTTTAAGCGTGAACACAGTGATTACGTATATCGTGATTTAGATCCAACAGAAGATTTTAATACTATTTTAACATGTCTTGATAGATGGGAAAGTGATAAAGATAAAATGAGTGAATCTATGACTAGTGAAGTTCGTGGTATTATGACATTATTATCTTATCATGATGTCTTGGATTTTGAAATGGGTGGTATATTTATAAATGACCAATTGGAAGCTTTTATTATAGCGTCTAAACTCAATCATTCAACAATTCAAATTCATGTCGAAAAAGCAAATAAAGATATTAGAGGCTTATATCCTGCTATCTTAAAAGAACTTTTAGAACATCATTTTAAAGGCTATCAATATATTAATAGGGAAGAAGATATGGGATTAGAAAATCTGCGAAAATCCAAATCATCTTTACATATCATTAAAATGATTCATAAATATCGTATCTATGAAAAAAATACCCAAATAACTCAAGCGAGTGAAGAGGATACTCAAAGTATTAAGAAATTATGGCAAATATGTTTTAAAGATGAAGATGAAGCATCGACGGAATTTTATTTTCGTTATCATTATGATTATCATCATACTTACGTATTAAAACACCATGATGACTTGTTAACAGCAATGCAAATTGTTCCCATGGATATCATACATAATCACCAAATTCAACATAGTTATTTTATCTTAGGAGTTTGTACGCATCCGCATGTTCAAGGTCAAGGTCTTATGAAAGAATTGATGCATAATGTATTATGTAAATATCAGAATTATCCTATCTATTTACAAGCTTATGTTCCTGAAATTTATCAATCATTTGGTTTTCATGTTTCACATTATTTACAATGCATTGAAACAATTCCTTGTTATGAATGTAGTCAATTAATCATCAGCAAGGATTATCATTTATTAAAGAAGTATTATGATATATATACCAATAATTTTAATGATTATCGTATACGTGATGATAGATATTTTGACGTATTAGTGAAAAGGTGTGAAGCATTTAATGATGAAATTATTATTTTTAAAGATTTAGGATATATCATTTACCATATTTATAAAGAAAATATCATCATTAGTGAAATCATATATCTTAATAATGAAGCATTAAAAAATATGCTATCATATTTTAACGATAAAAATGTTTTGCTTTATACAGATCTTCATGTTGATATTGATGGCTCATATCAATATCATATAGAAATGATGTCTAATCAGCAAGATAAAGATATCATGGATAAACAACGTTTTATTAATGAAACATATTGACTTCAGTATAATTATTTAATAAAATATGGTTGAAATGATAAAGTTTTCTTGAAGGAGGATAACCATGTTAGACGAAATCCATGAAGAATGTGGCGTTTTTGGTATTATTGGACATAAGCATGCAGCCAATATGTGTTATTATGGTTTACATTGTTTACAACATCGCGGACAAGAAGCTGCTGGTATTTTGACAACCAATGGTGAACGCATGTTTATACATAAAGGTGAAGGTTTAGTAACAGAAGTATTTAATAATGATAAATTAAATGTTTTAGAAGGTGATGCTGCTATTGGACATGTGCGTTACTCAACAGCGGGCGGTGGCGGTATTTTAAATGTTCAGCCTTTTTTGTTTAAGACCATGAGAGGTTCTATGGGAATTTGTCATAATGGTAACCTTGTGAATGCAAATGTTCTTAAAAAGGAATTAGAAGAAAAGGGGAGTATTTTTTCTTCGTCATCCGATACTGAAGTATTAGGGCACCTCATGAAACGTTCTAAAGGAAGAATGATTGATCGTATTTGTAATTCCTTAGATAGATTGGATGGCGCATTTGCATTTCTAATTTTGATTGAAGATCGCTTATATGCTGCCAGAGATCGTTATGGACTTCGTCCTCTATCTATTGGCATAATGAACGACGGAGCTTATGTATTTGCCTCAGAAACATGTGCTCTAGATATTGTCGGAGCTAAATTTTTAAGAGATGTTGAACCTGGTGAAATTGTCCGTATAAAAGATGGTCAAATGTTATCGATGAAATATACAAGTAAAGATATTACAAATAAAATATGTGCTATGGAGTATATTTATTTTTCTCGACCAGATAGTCAAATTGATGGTATTAATGTACATACATCAAGAAAACTAGCGGGTAAAGTACTTTATCAGGAAGCACCAATTGATGCTGATGTTGTGATTGGTGTACCTGATTCTTCTATTTCTGCAGCTATTGGATATTCCGAAGAATCAGGTATTCCTTATGAAATGGGCTTAATAAAAAATAAATATGTCGGCCGCACTTTTATTCAGCCAACACAGCAAATGCGTGAACAGGGTGTTCGTATGAAGTTATCAGCAGTTTCATCTATCGTTAAAGATAAACGTGTGGTCATGATAGATGATTCTATTGTACGTGGAACAACTTCAAAGCGTATCGTAAGATTGCTTAAAGAAGTGGGCGCTAAAGAAGTTCATGTACGTATTGCTTCGCCGGCTATTCGTTTTCCATGCTTTTATGGTGTTGATACTTCTACATTAGAAGAATTGATTTCTCATCATTTAAACGTCAATGAATTATGTTCTTATATTGAAGTTGATTCTTTAGTATTTATTAGTGAAAAAGGCTTGGCACAATCAATTCATACATATCAAGAATCTTGTGGATTGTGTTTATCATGTTTTACTGGTGATTATGTTACACCTTTATATGATTCATTTGATCGTGCTAATAAAGAGGGTAAATAGACATAAAGAGAAGATATACAGAATCATGTAAATCTTCTCTTTATTAATATTATATATTTAACTTCGCAAAATATATATTATGTAAATTTTATAATATTCTTTGTACGGTCGCATATAGTACTATAGCACCAAGAACTACTGCAATTACCATTAGGTACATATAAATATGAGTTCGCTTCTTTTTATAATTGTTATATGTAGCTAAAAATGCACTTATATATAGTAACTCTGCAATCAAGAAATAAATGATTAAGGGAATGATACTATATGTTATAGATATGCCAAATATAAATAACAAGCTACCAATAAGCATACCTGTTAAAGACATAATAATGACGTTTCTTGCTTTTTCATCCATGTTAAATAATCACATCCAACAATGATTCACCAATACCTGGATTTTCTACTTCAAAATTATCAGCAATTGTTGCACCCATAACTGCATAACTCTTCAATAATCCTAAATCATGTGGATTTTCTAAAGATTTACTATAGATAATTAATGGCACATTTTCTCTCGTATGATCTGTACCTTTATAAGTAGGATCATTACCATGATCAGCTGTAATCATCAATAAATCATCCTCTTGCAATTGAGCTAATAAATCTGTTAATTGTTCGTCAAACTCTTCAATAGCCTTACCATATCCTTCTGGATTGCGACGATGACCATAAACTGCGTCAAAATCTACTAAATTAATAAAAGCTAAGCCAGTAAAATCTTCTTTTGCAATTTCTGTTGTCTTAACCATACCATCATGATTAGAAATAGTTTTCACTTTACGAGTAATCCCCTTATCTACAAATATATCAGGAATCTTGCCAACTCCAATAACATCAAATCCATTTTCTTTTAAGCTATCTAATACAGTTTTACCAAAAGGTTCCAAAGCTAAATCATGACGATTAGCTGTACGTATAAATTCTCCTTTTTTTGTACCGACATAAGGTCTTGCTATAACTCGACCAATCTTCCATCGATCATCCATAGCAATTTCTCTAGCAATATCACAAGCTCTATAAAGCTCATCTAATGGGATAATATCTTCATTTGCTGCTATTTGAAATACAGAATCAGCAGATGTATAAACAATCCATTCACCTGTCTGAATTTGATATTCACCCCAGTCATCTAATATTTTTGTACCACTTTCAGCATAATTACCAACGCATTTGCGCCCTGTTCTTTCTTCAAATAATCTGATAAATTCATCAGGAAAACCAGTATCAGTAAATGTCTTAAACGGATGGGTAATCTTTAATCCCATCATTTCCCAATGTCCTGTCATCGTATCTTTTCCGTTTGATACTTCTTCTAAGCGTGCTGTATAAGCCAATTGTTTCTTTAATGCTGGAATGCCTTTAAAATGACCTATAGAACCAAGTCCCATTCCTTCCATCACTGGTACATTTAAACCATTCATTTTTTCACAAATATGACCTAATGTATTAGCCCCTTCATCGCCAAAATCTGCAGCATCATGAGCATCTCCAACGCCCATAGAATCACAGACAATTAAAAATATACGTTTGTATTTTTTCATTTTTTCTTTCTTCCTTTCTGACTTCTTGGATGTAATTTTTGATATTCTTCAATTGTTTTGTTTTGTGAAACATGCGTATATATTGTTGTGGTTGAAATATCACTATGACCAAGCATTTCCTGAATACTACGTAAATCTGCATCATGTTCTAATAGATGGGTTGCAAATGTATGTCTCAAAGTATGCGGTGTAACATGTTTATGTAAAAGACTATTATCAACAAGTATTTGTAAAATATGATAAAAATTATTTCTTGACATTGGTTGACCATGTTTATTTAAAAATAAATTTTGACATTTCGGCTTAAATTGAGAGCGATAATTTTTCATATAATCTTGTAATAATATGGTACATTGCTCATTCATAGGAACAAGACGTTCCTTATTACCCTTGCCTATACATCTTACTAATTTCTTATTAATATTTACTTGTTTTAACGTCAAAGAGCAAAGCTCACTTACACGAAGTCCAGAGCCATATAACAATTCCAGCATACAACGATTCCTTGAAGATATATAATCAACAACTTCAATAGAAGCAATTAAATCATTGACTTCATTTTCGCTTAAAACTTCTGGTAAAGTTTGTTCTTTTTTAGCCATATCAAATGAACTCATAATATTGATTTCTACAATTTTTTCACGTTTTAAAAATAAATAAAACTGCCTTAATGTTACCATATGACGATCAACTGAATTTGCCGAAAGATTATTTCGTAAATCTTTCAAATATAAATAAACATGATCTTTATTAACATTTTCAATATTATCAACATTCATTTTATTCATAAAATCTACAAA
>JAJQEL010000068.1 GCA_021201655.1 Erysipelotrichaceae bacterium
TCCTTAGTGAACTTTTAATTATTTATTTTGTTCACTTTAGAGAATCATATCACAAATGCTCATTTTTTAATTAATAAAACGATGATCTTAAAGATTGTAAATAGCTTTGTTTTTAATTTTGTGAACGACCGTGAACGAAAATATTTATATTAGATTTCAAAAAACATTGATATTAAGGCGATAATTTTATTTTGATGTATTAAAATCTTTAAAAATGTGAACGACCGTGAACGAAAATTAAGCCCAATAGGGAATATATCTTCTCATTTTGATTGCTGCATTTTTATCTGCTAGTTTAATATATCCTGCTTCTAGAGTAGTATTGATGATTTTTGAAATAAATGATTTTCTACTTTCACCAACACCAAATCTTTCTCTTAATATAGTGTTTGAAACCTCGATATCATTGATATAACAATAACATGTATATAAGTAGCAGGTTCTGATTCTATCCTCTTTAGACCATTCTTTTAAATCTGAATACCAATATAATTTAGTACGGGTGAAGTCCTCACCAGTTTCAACTTTAGGAGTAGGAATCTTAAGCTCATTCATTCCTTCTTCGATTCTATCAAAACCACTTCCTCGTTCTTCACAAATACCTATTATTCTTAAAAACGAAGCAATATTTTCGTTTCGAGAATGAGGAGCTGTATCTATTATACGGTTTACTTCAACTAATAGACTACCAGGATTAGAAGCTTCTATCTTTTTATCAAATACCTCTAATATTGGCCCATTACCATGTGTTGTTAGATCTTGATGTATAATCATATTGCCAATCATTTCACGTACGGCTTTTCTAGGAAACATTATATGTTCTTTTCTTCTGCCACCTTCTATTTCCTCTTCTTGAGGAATTAAACTCATAGCATAATCAGTAACTGCATCAAATTGTATGGCATATCCCTTTGTGAATACTTGTTCTCTAATTGCATTAGTTTTACTAGATCCTTTATATTTAATAACACGTATGGCTTTTCTTTTTAAATGAGAAAAATCACTTAAATCATTCGCAAATAATAATGCACCCATATTAGTAATTGCATAATTGCCATTATCCATTTGTTTTATAAACTGTTCATCTAGCATATTATGAATCATCAATTCTCTGTTACTAGGTAGTGGAAGCTTTTGTAATTTATAATAGGATGCACAATCTAATAGTTCAGTAACAGCTGCTTCATCTACATTTTCCATTGCAATTCTTAATTCGAAAGGTTTTTGTTCAAAAGACAACCAAAGCTTTCTTTCTTTTTCTGGATAATCTTTAAGTTTCTTTTTATAAGAACCGATACGAATATATTCTTCTCCCATAAAACTTGTTGGTCTGTTAACAGCTTGAGGAATTTCTAATAATACAATTTTTTTATCTTCAATAAAAACCTCTGTAAATTTAAAATCAACTCTTGGATTGAGCAATCTCATTAGCCAACTTTCCAGATCTTCATTTCCATTTTTTTCAGTTGAAGGAGAAAACTTTGTCCCAATAATCTTGTGTGTTTTATCGTCAATTCCCCATAATAGATAAGCTTTTTCTTTTTCACAAATTGTTGCTGAGTTACTCAGTGCAGAAATATATTCTCCAATCATATCATATTTAATATTATTTACTTTAAATTCAAGCCATTCTGCTTCTTCTGAAAAATGACGAAGTCTTTCAACTAAACTTATATAATATTCTTGTTCTGCATTCATATTACCACTCACTTTCTTATTATTTATACCCATAAATCCCTAATAATAATATATATTAATATAACATATTTATATTATACTTAAATTTCAATTATAACAAAACACTTTCTTAATTAAAATTATTTAAAATTATTTAGAAATTATTCAATTTAAAAGAAAATGTTAGTAAAGAGTCAAGTAAAATAATATCAAAAGTAAGTAGAGAATTTAGTATGATTTTATGAAGATATAAATGTCTAGAATGTATGAATTTTATAATTTGTGAACGACCGTGAACGAAAATTTTTATATTCGTTTCAAAAAAACGTTGATATTAAGGTGATAATTTTATTTTGGCATATTAAAATCTTTAAAAATGTGAACGACCGTGAACGAAAATTATTAGTGAGGATATAATTATATATTAATAGATAATATTCTAAATCATTTGACAAGAAAGCAATATTGACGTATATTGTTATAAGCAAATTTCGCCAACAATGTTGGCGAAATTCGAAGCAAGAAATCGTCAACACCGTCGATGATTTTATAATATATAATTGTTTAAATAAGGAGTGATATTGTTATAATGAGTAATGAGCTTTATGATAGATTAGATAAAATAAATCAGCTTGATCAAGCGATTTTTGAGTCTGAACAGGATGTATTAAACGGAAATGAACTACAAGATGCTATTGCTGTTTTTGAAAGTTTAGAGAAGAAGTATTTTGTATAGCTTTTTAGAAAAAGTATCGTGATATAAGAGGTGATCTTGTGAATTATAATGAAATGATAGTTGATTATATAGATAATTGTCCTTTTGATGAACCTATTTTCTTTGAAGAAATCAAAGAGTATTTCCAAGGTATTATTGATAGTCATACTATCAATGTATATTTAAATAGGTTGGTGCATGATAATAAAATTGTTCAATATCAAAAGGGAGTTTATTATAAGCCAATAAAAGGACTATTTGGTGATAAAAAGCTAAATGGTAATAAGGTTATTGAAAAGAAATATATAAAAGATAATCAAGGATATAAAGGATACTATGCTGGTGCAGTATTATTTAATAGATTAGGATTAACAACTCAAGTCCCTAGAACATCACTTATAATAACTAACGAATGTTCATATAAAAATGATTACTATAACAAAAATTTAGGAGTTATTATAAGAAAACCTAAAATTGAAATAACAGATAAAAATTATAAATATTTGCAGCTGATTGATATATTGTTAAACCAAGACCATATAAATATAGAAGTTGTAAATGAAAAAGATATTATTCGTCAGTTTATTAGTGACAATCAACTTGAAATAGCAGAACTATTTAAATATGCAGAATTAACTAAAAGTAAAAAAGCTATAGATAAATTACATGATTTATGATCAAGAATAAAATTAAAAATCAAATAAATAATACTTGTTGACAACTCGTATAAAAGATATAATTAACAAAAATTACAAGTAGTAAGTAAAGTAGTAAGTAAAGTAGTGAGTAAAGTAGTGAGTAAAGTAGTGAGTAAAGTAATGAGTAAAGTAATGAGTAAAGTAATGACTAAAGTAGCAACTAAATTGTAAAGTAAAATGTATAGTAAAATAAAAAATCCAATTCATCTTATTTAGTGGCTGCACTATTGGACGCATTTTATAAATCTTTATAGATTATTTTAGATAAAGTTTAAATTTTTGTAATCTAAAAAGATACATAATGATAGATAAAAATGTATATTTTGTTTATGAACTAAACGAGATGGATATTGATTATGTTGAAGCATTGGAATATGGATTACCACCAACAGGTGGTATGGGTATGGGAATTGATAGACTTGTGATGTTGTTGACAGGACAAGAATCTATTCAAGAGGTTATATTGTTCCCTCAAATGAAGTCCAAGAAGCATTAGAGATTTAAAAAGCGTTGATTTATTCAGTAAAATTTAATAGCAAAATGGACAAAAGGTACATCAAATACACACTTTGGTACACACCGTGATTTTATAGTATTAGTTAAGCGTATGTGTTTATTAACACATATACGCTTTTATATTAATTTATGAATAAAGAAATACTTGAAGAGTTGATATTCAATATTAATGCGAGAGCTCATATAAAATATGAAAAACAAGAAGTGTCAGCAAGATTGACACTTCATTTTTATACTCTTTATGTTACAATGTTGGTTGAAAGGATGAATCGAAATGAACAAAAATAGATTTATGACACCATCTGCAGTATTTGGTGTCATTATTCAAGATAATCAAATATTGCTTCAAAAAAGACAAAACACTGGCTATAGAGATGGCTATTACGACTTTGCTGCAACAGGACATGTAGAAGATTTAGAGAAACTTACTACAGCAATGATACGTGAATTCAAGGAAGAATTAAATATTGATATATTAGAAAAAGATTTAAAGTTTATGACTATGACTCATCGTAAAGATAAAGTATTTGGTACAATATATTATGATACATATTTTCTAGTAACTCATTATGAAGGAACACCTATCATTAATGAACCAAATAAATGTGAAGAACTTCAATGGTTTCCTTTAAATAATTTACCAGATAATTTAATAGACGATAGATTATGGTCATTTAATAATTACCTTAATCATATATCATATGGTGAATATGGATGGGATAATTGATTATATTTAACTATTTTCATAAGAATTCCATATGTATTGTTTATAATCATTCATATATGGAGGAAGAATATGGATGGCTTAGATCAATCACCTTTATGGGGAGTTATTGGTGTAATCATTGGATTAGCAATATACATTATAAGAAAAGATAAGAAAAATAAGAATATTCTATTTTATCTATTATTTTGTTGTTATATAGGTATGGTGTTTTCTTATACATTGTTGCCACTACCTTTATCACAAATGTCAAGAGAAGCATATAAAAATCATGTTGTTGATATGATTAATATCATTCCACTCATCAATGGCATAACTCATTTTAATTATTATGTATTAAGAGAATGGGTATTAAATATTATTATGTTGATGCCTTTTGGCTTTTTAGTTCCTTTATCATTTAAAGGACAATATAACATAAAAAAGATAGTTTTATATTCATTTGTATTTAGTTTGATCATTGAATTATCACAATTATCAATTTCATATTTTTGGATTGGTGTAGGTTATAGGACATGTGATATTAATGATTTATTGTTTAATACTATTGGAGGAATTATTGGATATTTTGTTTATAAAATATGTATGATAATAAAAGAAAAGATAGTGAATAATGGTTGATGAAACATATATGAGATTTATATTGTTTTCATTTTTTGAATAATATTAAGTAATATAATTGTTAAAATACCAATGGCTATAGCTATAATAAATATTAAATTATAAGAAGATGTAAAATCATAAATATATCCAATCAATGTAACTGCAAAAGCTACACCAAAATTACAGCCAAACTGAACATTGGCATAAGCACTTGAATAATTCAATTCACCAAAAAATCTTCTTGTCATAATAGCAATACCTACAGCTGTAATAGAGTATATTGAACCATATAAAAAAGATGCAATGAGTAAGGCTATATCTGATTTGAAAAATAAAAACATTATAAAAGCTACAATATTAGCAATCAACATGATATAAACAGCTTTAACTATACCTATTCCATCAGATATAATACCGATAATAAACTTTGAACCAATATTACTTACCATTGCAGCTGATAACATTAATGAACCTAACGTTGCACTAAAACCAATACTTAAAGCATATGTAGGAAAATGAGAACCCATACCCGTTATAGCATTTAACAGAATTGCGATAACAAAGAATAAGATAAACTTAGGCTGCATTGCATTAAATTTTGTATCATCTTCATGAAGATCTAGATGACTAATAATGGATTCACTAGATAAATAAGGTAATTTATTCTCATCTTCAGGCTTTTCTTTAAAAGGTAGTAATAAGAAAGGTAAAGCTAATATAAAAGAAAGAATAGCTACTACAAAATATGTATACTCCCAACCAATGGATTCAATTAAAGAGCTAAAAACAGGAGATAAAACAGCTCCAGCTACTCCTGTAAAACTTAACGCAATAGAAGTTGCCATACCATTATTCTTATAAATCCAATTATTAATCACAATTGTTACTGGAATAACCCCATACATAGCTGCACCTACACCTCTAATAATTCCTAAAATATAAAATAACACAACATGATGTGATAAACCCATCATAAAAGTAGATATACTAGTTAATGTAACTCCTATTAATACCATAAGCTTTAATGGTATTTTTCCATTATTTTAGGAACAAATAATACAGTGATGGCGGTTGCTAGAATACAAAAAGTCGCATGTAAAGTAAACGTTCCCTGGGAAACTCCTAAACCTTGAGATACAGGTGTATAAAAGACACCTATAGTATTTAATACAATACCAACACTACTTGCACATAAACCACAACAACTTATCAATACTAACCAATATTTTATTCCTTTGTTTTTCATATTACCCTCCTAAAAAATATAGACATCATTTTGATGTCTATATTTTAAGTGATGTATCTAATAATGTCTAATATCTATTATCTATGGTTTATCATAGCTTTAAAACATGATAAATTTCTTTAATAAATTCCTGCATAAGAGGTGATAATATTTGATTTTTCTTCCAAACCAATACAGTACTTGTAGTAAGTTTTGGATATAAAGGTATAAAACAAATATGTTCCATAGAATGGTTCACAAAAGCACCTTCATTATTAATACCACTACAAATATTAGCTTTAATAAGAGGTATCATATTAGTCATCGCATTACCTGATGCCATAAAATTTAGCTTATGATAATCATTATGAAACCAGCTTGATAATTCACTTTGAATGGCTAAACGTTCAGGCCAGGTAAGAGGAATATCTATTAAATCATGAGAAGTAACATATTCTTTAGAAGATAAAGGATTATCTTTTGATGTTATAAGTCCCCATGCTTCTTCATAAGGTAAATGTATAAAATCATATTTTTCAATATCCACAGGTTCCAATAAAAGACCCATATCAATCATGCCATGATCAATTCGTTCTTTAATAGAATCAGCATTTCCCGTATAAATATTATAAGTGACTTGAGGATATTTTGCAGAAAAAGAGGAAATTACCTGTGGCAGAAATATATCTGTCGCAAAAAATTCTCCTGTTCCAATATATATCTCACCATTTATATCTAAAGTATTTTGCCACATTTCATTTTGGGTTTTATCTACTAAACTCATAATCTCCTCAGCTCTTCTTTTAAATAACATGCCTGCTTGAGTCAATGTAACTTTACGTTTACCACGAATGAACAATTGTTGTCCCATTTCTTCTTCTAATTGCATTAATGCTCTTGAAAGTGATGGTTGAGCAATATGTAATTGTTTAGCAGCGTGGGTAATATTTTGTTCTTTTGCCACCATTAAAAAGTATTCTAAAGTTCTTAATTCCATTGTTATCACCTCATATTTATTGTATCTTATTTATTTACCTTTTTCCATATAGTAATCATTCATATATTTTTTAAACATTGATTTATAATGCTTTAGTTTCATGCACGCGAATAATAATTTTTATATTTCTAGGCTTATTCTTATTGCTTTCACATGAACATTCACGATATAATGTGATTGTGTGAAAGAGGAGAGAAAGATGGAACTAGAGGGAATGTATGACGATTCGGTTTTTGCAGAAATAATAAGTGGGGATTTTACAACAAAAAGAATGCATATAAAGAGAAGAACTGATAGTAACTCTTATATGAATTTAGAAGAAGCTTGTGCCTGGACGGCAGAAGAATTGATTGCTAGTATTGATGAAAAATTAGATAGTAAAGTAGCCTATGCTATGACATATATTTTATTGAATTCGACAATTGTTTATGGAATCATTGGAGAACAATTTTTGCATCATAAATTTGAGCATTTTTCACAGGAAAAATATAGTTTATATATTGCTGATAAAATGTTCAATAATTATAGTCATATCAAAAGAAAACAAGCTATTATTGAAGGTATTAAAGATGCTATCAATGATAAAGATAATATTTATGCAAATGCTGTTAAAGCAGCTATATTAAGTTTAGAATATTTTTTTATTAAGAAATATGAAATGTCTGATGATGTTGAAGATAGATTTTTTAATAATGAGGTTATACCTTATAAAGAAGTATATACATTAATGACTCATAAAGAATTTGGTGAGTTTAATGAAAAAGCTGCCTTACATCAATTAGAAATAATATATCATTATTTATTAGAACATGTTGATATGGTATGTGAAGAATTTAAGGAATATTTTTCTAATCTTACAATAGAAGAGTTAATCATATTTTATATAGCTAATAGTGATATTAGAGATATTCACTATATTATCCAACAAATAGAAGAATTATAAAGCTCATTAAGGATATTAAAAGACAGATTTTTCTGTCTTTATTTGTTTTTGTGGAATATAAAATAATTTATAAATAGATTAAAAAGTTAATGTAATTTTCATTAAAATAGATTATGATTATAAAAAGAAGGTGAAAAACATGGCAAGAAGTTCAGGCGGTATGGGTGGCGGCCGTTCTTCTGGTGGTTTTAGTGGCGGTGGTCGATCATCAGGTAGTGGTCGTTCTTCAGGTGGCCCTAGTGGTGGACCAAGAGGCAGTGGCCCAGGGCCAAGAAGAGAACCGCCGCCAGAACCATTATTTCCTTTGAGAAGACGTAGAAGACGTAGACCACCTCCTCCACCTCCACCAAGAGATAGGAGATGGTAAACAAAAGTCTTTTGTATTGTCAAAAGACTTTTTGTTTGTGTATAATAAGTATAGAGGCGAAAATAATATGACACAAAGAAAAGAAATGCTTTTAAAGAATATGGAATATGTAGGTTTTGATGACTTGAATGGCAAACCTGGATTTCAAATGACACTACATAAGAGTGATGAGGGTAGATATTATTTATATGTTGCATGTTTTAGACATAATGGATTGAATATTGTTGATGTCACTGATCCTTATCATCCTATTCATTCTAAATGGATTGAAGGGCCTTGGATGTTTGAGGCTAGAGATGGACAAAGTCTACCAAAGATTCAATCAGGTGATGGCTATTTAATAACGGCTCATGGTGGGACTATGGATGTATTACATGGAACTCCTAAGGGTAATACATTACCTTTCTGGGGTGGTATTATGATTTGGGATATTAAAACAGATCCTATGAATCCAAAATATTTGGGTAAATTTGAATGTAAAGGTATGGCTGGTGCCCATAGATTCTTTTATAATGGCGGTAAATATGTTTATGTGGTTGGAAATAAACCAGGCTTTATGACATTTATCTTACGTATTGTAGATATTAGTGATCCAACGAATCCAGTAGAAGTAGGTTCATGGTGGGCTGATAATCAATATCGTAGTAATAAGCCAGGTGGTGGACAAGTATTATTTGGCTCTAAAGAGTTTTTGGAAATGGCAACAGTACATGCTGTAACGGTTAAAGATAATATTTGTTATGCTGCGGTGGCTAATTTTGGGGCATGCCAAATTGACGTAAGTGATCCAACTAATCCAACATTAATTGGTAGACTCCCTATTAATCCACCTTTTGGTGGTGGTAGTGCAGGTATGGCTTGTCATACATACATGCCTTTAGGTGATTTACCTTACGGGGTTGTTTCTACTGAAGGAGAAAGACCTCGATATTTTAGTAATGATAATAAAGATGGCTTATTTAAAAAAATTGTGACGCAACCAATGAACACCATTGGTATTGTTGAACTAACAGATCCTTCAAATCCATCATTGATTTCTATATTCCCATACCCTGAAGTACCAGAAGGATATACCCATGGTAAGAATTTTAATGTTGTTGACGGGGTTAGAGTACCATTTGGTCCACATAATTTATTTGATGCTTTTGGTAAAGATTGTTATGAGAAATATGATGGTAAAATATATAATTGTTATTTTGGTGCGGGTTTACGTGTATTTGATACAACTGATCCATTTATACCTAAAGAAATTGCATACTTTATGCCTCCTGATCCAGAAGTTAATCTATTTGATAACGAAGAAGGTAACTTATTACCTGGATCTAAGGTTGCTATTACTGAAGATTGTTTAGTAGATGATCGTGGTTTCATCTATGTTGATACTTTCCAGGATGGTTTATATATTGTTAAATTAAAAAATAACTAGTCAAGATTCAATAATTAGTGTATGATTAGTCCCATAAAGGATGCGAGATATATGGGAAATACGAAAGAATTAGATGAAACTTATCAGGAAATACAAGCAATAGATTTTCAAAGCGATCAAAAATATAATATGGTAGTCAATGCTGTATCAATTATATTAGCTATTGTAACTTATATTATAGGAAATGCATTAGTATCTATTTCAACGTTACTTACAAATGATAATAATGAATATTTTAGTCGATTATGGATGATTGTTGTAGGAATTGCTTTGTATATTATATTAATGCAATTACTCAGAACTAGCTGTATATATAGTAATAGTCATGAAAGTGCTAAGATGGGTTTTCGTGGTTTATCAGGTTATGCAGGTAGTGAATATTATTTTAATAAAGTTACCTATTTATATATTCGTTTATTACCTTTTATTACTGCTACTATTGTTTTAGTTATATTGTGTATGCGTTTTGATACATCATTATTTTGGGTACCTTACTTTGTTATGCTTTATCATATGGCTAGTTCAGGTAGTGATTTTTATATTGTTTATACTTTAATGGCATTGCCTAATGATATTATGGTTCAAGATGTTGGTACATCTATGAAAATTTATGGCAAGAAATAATGGAGTTATCAATGATGATAACTCTTTTTTTCTGTGATATAATAGTATAAATTAAAAATCACATAAAAATACTATATACTATTAAAAATAAATTTAGTAAAATAGATTTGGATATGGAGGATTCATATGAAAAAAACAGGTATAAAAGAATGGATAAGAAGAATTCTATTGGTGATATGTGTTTGTGTATTTTGTTATAGTGCATATCAATTAATATCTATTTATTTAAACTATAAAGAAATCGAAGATCAAACTGAAGAACTCATTGATACATATGTTCAAGAAACAGATGATGAAGATCTAGCTGCTATGGCTTTAGCTCGTACAATTGACTTTGATGCTTTATTAGAAAGAAATGAGGATGTTATAGGTTGGATATATATACCTGACAGCAATATTGATGAACCAATATTGAAAGGGAAAAATAATGATACATACTTACATACTAGTATTGATCATGAATCCTTAAGCGCTGGATGTATTTTTGTAGAAGAAACGAATAATGATGATTATAGTGATGATATGACTATTATTTATGGTCATAATATGAAAAATGGTTCTAGATTCCATGATATTAGATATTATTCTGATGAAGAATATTATTATGAACATCAAACAGTTTATATTTATACATTGGATGGTAATATCAATATTTATGAAATATTTTCAGCGAAAGTTGTTGATCCTGATGATGAATGTTATACAACAGTGATCAATGATTATGTCACTTATGTAGAAGAAGCGCAAAGCAATGCACAAATGACTTCAGAAATAGATACAACACAGCAACAACCCTTAATTATGTTAAGTACCTGCTGGAGTCAGACAAATACAAAAAGAAATATTGTTTTTGCATATTTAACAGAGGTATATGAAAGATAGATGAGGAGGAATCTCATTGGCAAAAAAGTATAGATTAAAAAAAGGAATATGGCATAGCTTTAAGCTTGTGGTAATGGCTTTCTTTATTTTGATAACTTATATAGGTATGTCTTATAGTTATCAGTTTCTTTTAGATGTAGAAAGCTTTTCAGCAGATAGATTGACTTCTCAAGATACATCAGTACAAGTAGATCAAAATGGTAATGAATATTATTACTATGGAAGTACTGGGGTTAAAAAGAATGTTGAATATAATGATATACCTGAGATTATGATAGATGCAGTTATATCTGCTGAAGATTCACGTTTCTTTGAGCATAATGGTTTTGATGTACCAAGAATTATAAAGGTATTAATGACAAATATTACTTCTGGAAGCATTGCTGCTGGTGGTTCTACTATTACGCAACAAGTTATAAAAAAAACTTACTATCCTGAAGAACAACAAACTTTGACAAGAAAAATAGGAGAAGTCATTCTTTCGATTGAAGCGACTGCTAATACCACAAAAGAAGAGATTTTAACTGATTATTTGAATAATGTTTATTTTGGTTATGGTAATCAAGCAATTGGCATTTATGCTGCTTGTCAATATTATTTTGGTAAATCTGTGCAAAATTTGACGTTACCTGAAGCGGCTTTACTGGCGGGAACTATTAATAATCCTAATCAGTATGATCCTTACAGAAATTTAGAAGCTGCACAAAAAAGACGTGATACGATTTTAAACTTAATGGTAAGACATGGATATATTTCACAAGAGGAATGTGATGACGCAAAATCTATTCCTGTGGAAAATACTTTGAATTATAATTCTTTATCAGCCAATAATGAATATCAAGCTTATGCGGATAAAGTTACAAGAGAAGTTTATGAAGCCACAGGTTATGATCCTAATTCAACAGCTATGGTTATTACAACATATATTGATACTGGACTTCAATCTTATTTGAATGATATTGCAAGTGGAGATGAATTTGATTATCCTGATGAATATATGCAAACAGGCGCTTCTGTTCAGGAAACCACGACGGGCAGAATTGTAGGAGTTTTGGCGGCTCGAAATTATGTCTCGATGGGAACAAGCTATGCTTATGCGGCTAGTAAAGAGTTAATGGCAACAGAGGTTGGTTATAGTTATGGTCAACGTAATCAGCCAGGATCTTCTTTAAAACCAATTATTGTTTATGCAGCTGCTTTTGAATATCTCAATTACTCAACGGCTCATTATGTTCATGACACAGCTTATAGTTCTAATGGCTGGACACCAGAGAATTGGGATGGTGAGGTTCATGGCGATGTTTCAATTAAGGAAGCATTGGTTAATTCATGGAATTTAGCAGCTATTCAAACATTAAATGAAGTGGTCAATGAAGTTGGTACAAGCGAAATGGTCAGTTATTTAGAAGGTTTTGGCTTTGATATGTATGATGAAGAATTTAATTTAGGATATGCAATTGGTTCATGGGAAACTGGTGTATCACCTGAAGAAGAGGCTGCAGCATACGCGGCCATTGCCAATGGTGGAACCTACATTGAACCTCATACGGTGGAAAAAATAGAGTTATTAGATACGGGTGAAGTTATTTATATTGACGAAGAAGCTCAAGAGAATAGTAGCCAGGCTATAAGTGAAGAATCTGCTTTTATGATTCGTTCTATTATGGTAGACTATGTTAATGATGGAACAGGAAATTATGCTTATTTGGATTTAGGATATGAAATTGGTGCTAAAACAGGAACATCTAATCATGACGAAGATGCTCCTAATGAAAGCTTAGTTGGTAAGAACAAAGACTTGTGGATGGCTGCTTATTCACCTGATTATTCATGGAGTGTTTGGGTGGGTTATAATTATGAAGCTCAAAAAATGGGCTATTATCCTACAGGTTCACCAGCTGCGCAAATATCTGGCTTGATTGCAAAATATTTACATCAGGATGGTGTCAATGGAAGTTATCCAGATCAGCCAGATGGTGTAGTAGAAGCCCAATGCATTGCAGGTATTTATCCATATGTATCACCATCATTATTTACTTCAAGCAGTCAAATAGTCACAGGATATTTTAAAGAAGATAATGTTCCAAGTGAATCAACAACATCTACAACTTATTCTTTACCAGATTTAACAAGCTTTAGTGCAGAAATTGTCAATAATAATCAGATTCAAGTATCATTTGCAAGTGCATCTAGTTCAACTGGATCAACAACATATAATATTGCAGGTTATACATTTAGTTTGCCATATTATAGTGAAATTTATTATGCAGTTGATATTATTGAATCTTCTGGTAAAACCATTTATACTGAAAAATTATCTACCAATACTGGTATTTTGAATTATACTTTATCAGCAGGTACATATACAGTTGTGGGTTATTATTGTGATGAAAGTGGTGAAAATACTTCTAATTCGATTACACAAATATTGACTATTAATGATGTTTATGAATAAATTATTTCCTGGGAAATAGGGAGAAGGAGATCAAAATGAGAAAAGTATTATGTTTTTATCTAAAAAATTGTCCGTACTGCTTACAAGCGCAAAAAGCCATGGATGATATTATGAGTGAAAATCCTGAATATCAAAATATTGAAGTAGAATGGATTGAAGAAAATGAAAATCCTGATATTATAGATGATTATGATTACTATGCGACACCAAGTATGTTTGTTGATGATAAGAAGATATACGAAGCTCATCTTTTCGAAACGTATGAAGAGTGCAAGGATCATATTAAAGAAGTATTAGAGGTTGCTATGGAGAAAAAAGATGAAAATTCTTTATGTCTCTGATTTAGACGGCACATTGCTGCATAGTGATGAAACGTTATCAGAGTATACATGTGATGTTATTAATGATTTGGTTAATAAAGGAATGTTGTTTTCTTATGCAACTGCTCGATCATATAATACTGCTAGAAAGGTAACTAAAGGATTACACGCTAAAATACCTTTAATTGTTTATAATGGTGTTTCTATTAGAGATAATATAACTGGAGATATTTTAATGTCCCATGCATTTAAATGTATTGATGAAGTTATAAATGATTTAATCAGTCAAGGAATGATGCCTATCGTTTATAGCTATATCAAAGGCAAAGAGAAGTTCTCATATTTAAAAGATAAAATAAACTCAGAAACATTAGATTTTATTAATACAAGAAAAGATGATCCACGCCATAATCCAATAAGCGATATAAAACAATTATATATTGGTGATATCTTTTATATTACATGTATTGATAATATTTCAAAATTAGAGCCTATGTATCAAAAATATCGAAAACAATATCATTGTATCTATTCTAAAGATATTTATTCATCGTCAATGTGGTTAGAAATAACACCATTAGGAACTTCTAAAGCGCATGCTATTCAACAATTAAAAGAATATTTACATTGTGACTATGTTATAGCTTTTGGTGATGGTAAGAATGATATTGAAATGTTTAAAATGGCAGATGAATGTTATGCCGTCGAAAATGCAGATGAACAACTGAAAACGATCGCAACGGGGATTATTTCATCGAATAATGAAGATGGAGTTGCAAAATGGCTAAAAAAGGAATTCAAGTAAAATTGAATTCCTTTTATATATGAAACAAAGCTTCTAAATCCTCATTTTCTAATATACGATCTGATTTCTGTTGTGATTTTTCAATCAAATGATTTACATTTTCACCTAAAGCTTTACTAATCAAGTCATCCATTTGAATACCTCTTAAATCAAAAAATAACTTAGGATTATCATCTAATGCTATACTGGTGGCATATAAAACAGCAGCGGCGTGTTTACATAGGACTGCCCAATCAGGACAATCACAATTGATATGAATTTGTTTTGGTGAAGGGAATAAACCAACGTCCTCTTGAAAAAATAAATCTTTTAAATTTTTAGGAAATTTTCCTAAAACTAATTCTTCTAATGAAGCAATTTGTTGACCAGCCGCTTTTTGCATATTCAACCAATCTTCCTGTTTTAAAGGATCAATGCGTATATCCACATTATAAAGCTTTCTACCACTACCAGACACAACTCCATAAATATGACCTTCAACAATATGAAAATCAAAAATAGCTTCAGCTTTTATATATTTCTTACCTCGACCTAAGCGATTATCATAATCTGCATATCTTTCTAAATTCTTATTCCATGATTTTCCCCACCAGGTTTTACCCAATGATCCTTCTTGAATAATTGGACAGGCATCCTTATGCTTTTTGAGATATGTTTTCTTTTTCTTTTGATTTTTTTCTCTTAACTCCTCAATAGTTTCATAAGCAGGATAATAATTATAATAACGCATTACAATCCTCCTTTCAAATCAAATAAATCTAATAATTCCTCATTACTCATTTCTGTAATCCATGTTTCATTTTTACTCGCAATAATATCATCGCTTAATTGTATCTTACTTTCAATTAAGGCATCAATCTTTTCTTCGATTGTTCCTTCGCTAATAAATTTATGAACAACAACATTCTTAGTCTGTCCAATTCTAAAAGCTCTATCCGTAGCCTGATTTTCTACTGCTGGATTCCACCATCTATCAAAATGAATCACGTGCGTTGCTTTAGTGAGATTTAAACCAACACCACCTGCTTTAATAGATAAAACCATATAAGGAACATATTGTTCACTTTGAAACTGATCAACAGCTTCTTGTCTTTTCTTTATTGTCGTAGAGCCATCTAAAGTTACACCTTTGGTATGAAATATGGTTTCTAGATATTCAGATAAAGGTTGAACCATTTCTTTGAATTGTGTAAAGATTAAAACGCGCTCATGTTTTTGATAAATCTCTTCACAAATTTCTTTTAATCTTAAGAACTTACCACTCTCTTTTTCATCATAAACATTTTGACCTAAATATTCATCAGGATGATTACATATTTGTTTAAACTTCAATAATGATGCTAATACTAAACCTTTTCTTTCAATACCTTCACTATTCATAAGCTTCGTTGTGAGATCATTAACCAAATCCTGATATAAAGCCAACTGCTTTTTAGTTAACTTTGTATAAGTTTTCATTTCAATCTTATCTGGTAAATCACTAATAATAGACTTATCTGTTTTTAATCTTCTTAAAATAAATGGTTGTGTCATATTTCTGAGTTTTTGATATCCATTATTATTATCTAAATTCTTTATAAAAGTTTTAAACTCTTTTTCATTTCCTAATAAACCACTATTTAAATAATCAAATAATGACCACAGATCCATTAAATTATTTTCGATTGGAGTACCAGTTAATGCGAGTTTAAACGAACTGTTAATAGTTTTAACTGCTTTTGTTTGTTTTGTACGTGGGTTTTTTATATTTTGCGCTTCATCCAATATTTCAATATCCCATTTATTTTGATTAAGTACTTCATATTTGGATACCATACTATAGGTCGTTATGATTAACTGATAACCTTCAATATCAATATCCTTTTTCTTATGAGATGGGTGTAATATCTTATATGATATATGAGGTGTAAACTTATTAATTTCATTTTCCCAGTTACTCAGTAAACTTGCTGGAACAATTAACAATGCTTTCTTTTCTTTATTACAATCCTCTGATAACATAGCTAGAACCTGCAGGGTTTTACCTAAACCCATATCATCTGCTAAACAGGCCCCAAATCCTAACTGTTGCATATAACTTAACCAGGAAACACCAGTTTTTTGATATTCTCTTAATGTAGCATTGACATGAATATCAATATCAGGATTTATTGTTGGCTGATATAAATCTTTAAAAGTATCTTGTAGCCATTGACCATTCGTAAAGGAAACGTAACTATTATCATTATATTTTTCTAATTGCATATTTAAGGCTTCTTTAAGGGTTAAGCCGTTGGCTAAATCATCTTGAATTTGTTGATATTTATCTAAAATTTCCTGTAATTCTTCGTGATTAATCTCTACCCATTTTCCTTTAATCATCATCAAACCATCATTTTCTTGAATAATTTGTTCTAATTCTGCTTGGGTTAATATTTCTCCATCAATTGTTATATTCACATTAAAACTAATTAAAGAATCCATTCCCACAAAAGATTTGGCTTTTTCGCCAACAGTAACGTTGATACTTAGAGAACTGCTTTTTTGCTTAAACAAGCGTGGAATACGACAAACAATACCACAATCTTCATAAATAGGTATTTCACTCAAAAAAGTATAAGCTTCGTTTGTACTAAATGCTAAAGGATGCATAAGTTCACCACTTTGAATCAAATCATTGATAAAGCTACTTTGTTTAGATGCTTTATCAACTGTTGATAATAACTTTACCAAAGTTTCATTATCATTACGATATTGATCTAAGGCTTTTATTAATGGTATTTGTTTTATCTTATGATTATCTAGAATTTGTGAATAGGTTGCGAGAAATGCAAAAGGTAGTTTTCCGTTAGCATTTTCGACTAAATGAAAGAAAACGCGCCCTACAGGTTCTTTATGTAATCTTTCATTAAAATATTCATTGATTGATTTTTCATAGTCTTTTGTTTCTAAGTTATATTGATCAATAATAATTGTAAAAAAATGACGTAAATAGGCTTCATCAATATAGTTATCTCCTAACATAAAAGGTTTTCTTAATATTAATTGATCTATTATAAGATCATCTACATCTATATTTAAACATCCTTTTAATTCTTCTAATTGAGATGTTCTTCTAATTTCATTAATGAACATGGAAACAACTTCAATAAGATATTCTAGAGATGGCGTAAACCATTTATATTTTTTTATAAATCCCAATTCAAAAATGACTTTTTGCGGATCATTTATATAATCCTTCCATAAATCATCTATAATCATTTGATCATCTTGAGATATCTTTTTTGTTGAGGCTATTTGGCTCAACTCAAAAGTATTTGCATTCGCTATGACTTGTAATGTATATCCTTTATCCAATATAATCACCTCAAAGACATTTTACCACAAAAATATAAAAGTTTTTATAAAACTTATTGGCAAATACAAAGAAACAGTGTATTCTATACATGTAGTTAGTTGAAGCTAACTAAAAATTCTATCAATAAGTTAGCCAGAGCTTACTGATAGATAAAATAATAATTTTGGATATTGGATAATATTTTTATATAGTCGCCCTCATACTCCTATTCATCGTCATTATGATTTAAAGCCAGATCAAATCTAGACATACGTGGCTGTATCAAGCTATTATCCTTGGTTAAAACCATTCCAGGAAATAAGAAAGCAAGCTTCGCCAGGGCTTGTTTTTTTCTTTAATATAGTTTGCATATGATATTTATTTATGTTATTCTTATGTCGGTGATTTTGATGGGAAAAATGAGCGATAGACATGCCAAAATATTAGAACTACTAACTGAAAAAGAAAAAATTGATGTTAATCAATTATCACAGTTATTGCATGTATCTACTGTTACTATTCGTAAAGATCTAGACAAGCTAGAAAATGAAGGCTTAGTAAAACGTATGCATGGATATGCTACATTGCATTCTATGGATAATTTAGATAATCGACTAGCTTATCATTATGATGTGAAACAAAAAATAGCCCAAAGAGCTTGCTTGGATATTCAAGATGGCGAAAGTGTTATGATTGAATCAGGATCATGTTGTGCTTTATTAGCATTAGAATTATCGAAACAAAAACATGATATCACAATTATTACAAATTCAGCATATATTGCTGATTATGTACGTAGAAGTGCCCATGTAAAAATAATCTTATTGGGTGGCGATTATCAAAAAGAGGCTCAGGTTGTTGTAGGGCCAATGACACGAGAATGTGTAAAGAATTTTTTTGTAGACAAATTCTTTATAGGTACTGATGGTTTTTCTAAAGAAACAGGTTTTACAGGGAATGATTATATGCGTGCGCAAACAGTTAGAGATATGGCAAAGCAAGCTAAACATGTCATAGTGTTAAGTGAATCACTCAAATTCAATCAAATAGGATTAGTTAACTTGTTACCAACTAAAGAAGTATCATGTATTTTTACTGATTCAGGGATTCCTGGTGATAGTGAAGAATATTTATTAAGTCAAGGTGTAGAAGTGAAAAAAGTAGAGGTGTAAAAATGGAAAATTTAAGATGTTCATTTTGTGGAGAATTAGCTGATGAAAATCGTAAAATGATACGTCGAGGGAATCTGTGTATATGTAATGAATGTGCTGAAGATTTCAATGATGAATTTAAAGGTTTGGAAGGCTCAAATTTAGAAAGACAAAGAAGACCGATGCTCAATCCAATGCAAATTAAAGAGAAATTAGACGAATATGTCATTGGTCAAGAAGAAGCTAAAAAAACTTTATCAGTGGCTGTGTATAACCATATGAAGATTATTAATAATCCTAAAAAAACCAAACGTGCTGGTGTACAAAAAAGTAATGTGTTGCTTATAGGGCCTTCTGGTTGTGGTAAAACTTTATTAGCCCAAACGCTAGCGAAAATTATTAAAGTTCCTTTTGCTATTGCAGATGCGACAACACTAACAGAAGCAGGTTATGTTGGTGAAGATGTGGAAAATATCTTATTAAAACTTATACAAGCTGCTAACTATAATATTAAAGAAGCTCAAAAGGGCATTATCTTTATTGATGAAATTGATAAAATAGCCAGGAAATCAGAAAATGTCTCTATTACCAGAGATGTATCAGGTGAAGGCGTTCAACAAGCTTTATTGAAGATTATTGAAGGTACGGTTGCTTCTGTTCCTGGTCAAGGTGGCAGAAAACATCCTATGCAGGAAATGATTAAGATTGATACATCAAATATCTTGTTTATTTGTAGTGGCGCTTTTGAAGGTCTAAATCAAATTGTAGACGCACGAAAAGAAGCTGAAGGTATTACTTATAGTAGTGCATTACATGAAGAATTAACAGCTGCTGATTTACTAAAATTTGGCTTAATACCAGAACTTATTGGTAGACTTCAAGTGATTACGTCACTTAATCCGTTAGATGAACAAGATTTAGTTCATATTATGAAAGAGCCAAGAAATTCACTTATTAAACAATATCAAACGCTTTTAGAATTTGATCATGTCGATTTGGAATTTGAAGATGATGCCATTCAATCTATCGCTCAATTAGCCATAGAAAGACATACAGGCGCTAGAGGACTGCGTACCATTATTGAAAAGATCATGCGTGATGTCATGTATCTTGTTCCATCTAATGAAGATATTAAAAAAGTTATCATTACTCAAGAAACAGTTCTTTTTAATGATGATCCTGTATTTATATTTGCAGATAAGAATGTATCATAAACCCTTAGCATATGCTATGGGTTTTTAATATAGCAATTAATGTTACTATCAATGCACATATTTCAGCAATTATGGCTGATAACCAAATACCATTATTACCAATAATTATAGGTAATATAATGACTGATAGTATTTGAAATAATAATGTTCTAATTATTGATAATATACTTGACGTTATACCTTGATTAATAGCAGCAAAATAAGCTACGACAAAGATATTATAACCACACAGTAAAAAAGAAATGCTGTATAAACGAATAGCAGAGGTTGTTAAAGTCATAAGTGAAGCATCATAGCTGACAAATAACGTGGCTAATAATTGTGCTAAAATAATTACTAGAAATGTTAATCCAAATGAACAACATCCAATAATAAAGAGGCTCTTTCTGAAAACACTATGTATTTCTTTACTATTCCTTGCTCCTAAATGATAACTAAAGATAGGAGCAACACCTGTCGAATAGCCATTAAAAATACCTGTAGCAATATAATTTACATACATCACAACACCATATGCAACTACACCATCAGAACCAATTAAGGACATAATTTGTAGATTAAATACAATACCTAAAACAGAAGCTGAGGCATTACTGATAAAACCAGCTAAGCCATTAACAATAACACGCTTTAAAGCATAAATATTCAATTTGAATTTCGTAAACCACAACAAATGATTTTTCATTAAAATAAAATAGATTAAAGGAACAATACTACCTATTATTTGTCCCGTGACTGTGGCGATTGCAGCACCAGCAACTCCAAAATTCAATTAAAAATAAAGCAGGGATCTCCTAACAACGTCAGGAGAGGAATGCGTACTACTTTGAATACTGGTTACGAATATATGTT
>JAJQEL010000116.1 GCA_021201655.1 Erysipelotrichaceae bacterium
GTTGTAGAAACATATATTCGTAACCAGTATTCAAAGTAGTACGCATTCCTCTCCTCCCCAAGTCAAGTTAAAATTTTTTTATTTTTTATAAACTATATGTTTATATATTTAGTTATTTCATAAATCAATATAGATATATATTACATATATTGTAATCCATAATAAACCTCACAAATACTTTTCTAAATAAACTGCTATTCCATCACTTTCATTATCCAAACAGACATCATCAGCTATCGCCTTAACACTATCAAAAGAATTATCCATGGCAATACCCATGCCTGCTACTTCTAACATCTCCATATCATTTTCACCATTACCAAAAGCGATAACCTCTTCTATCGGTACATTCTTCAACTGAGCATAACGTTTTAAAGCTTTTCCTTTATGAATATCTAATGGATTGACTTCAACCCAGTCATCATCGACACGACAATAATCATAATCTGCATCATCTAACTGATTTAACATTTTTTCAATTATCTCAGGTGTTTGCATTAGAGCTATTTTTCTTAAATCATTAAATTCTTGTAATGGTATTTCTTCAATAGATTCAATACTATGATTAGTTAAACCTGCAAATTGTAGTGTAAACCTATTGGTATGGGCAATTTCAACAACATACAATGATTCTTTAAAAAATAATACCATATCTAAATGAAACTTTTGGGCCACTTCCAACACTTGACAAACATCATCTCTATGAAGCTTTTTTTCTGCAAATAATAAGTTTTCCTGATAATCATAGATTTCTAACCCATTCAAACAAATATACCCACTCATAGGATACTGATTAATGTTTAATCGGGCTCCAAATTCTTTTAATAATAGTATATCTCTCCCACTAGCTAAAACAATACCAATACCATCATTTTGCATTTTCATTAAAACATCATGTGTATATGGTTTAATATTCAATGAAGCATCCAACAATGTCCCATCCATATCTAAAGCAATTAAACTAATATTTTTCATTATTTTCTAAAACATCCTTTATCTTTAATAATACACCTTGTTCATCATTAGATGAAATCACTTCATAAGCAATATTCTTAATAGCATCTACAGCATTAGCCATAGCACAACCATATTTGACTTGTTGAAGCATCTCATAATCATTCATTTGATCACCAAAAGCCATGCATTCATCTTTATCTATATCATAAATCATCTGTAAGAATTGAATTCCTACACCTTTATGAGCATCCTTATTTTGAATATCCACCCATTCATTGCCTGAAGTAACAATACGTAATTCTTCAGGGAATTGATCTTTAATTTGTTCAAAGATTTCATAAGCTTTTTGTTGATAATCAAACACCGCAATCTTAATAATTTCATCATTCACATCATCAAAAGAATTCACAAATGAATAATTACAATAATATTTCTTCACTTCATTCCTTAAATCAAAGTGATCTTTTAAAACATAAGCCCCCTTTTTTCCACAAATAATTAAAACAATACGTTTATTATTTTCTAATACTTTTCTAACTAATTTTACATGTTCAGGATCAATAATATTACTATATAGTTCTGTAGCACCTTCAGCAATATAGCCACCATTTTCTGCGACAAAATACATTTGTTCACTTAAAGGAATAAATTTTTGATATAAACGATAATATTGATTACCACTTGCAATCACAAACTTAATATTTTGTTTCTTCATTTCATAAAAGATATCTAGAAATTCTTTATCAAACTGTTTATCAGAATTTAAGAAAGTTCCATCCATATCTGTCGCTATTAATTTAATCATTCAGTTCTCCTATAATTCATTTAACATTTGTATTGGGTTATCTGCGGCCTTCACTTTTCCAAATGCTTTTTCAATGATACCTTCTTCGTTTATAAGATAGGTTGTTCTAACTACCCCCATAGATTTTCTCCCATACATTGTCTTCTCTTTGTAAACATCATAAGCTTTAATAGCTATTAAGTCTGGATCAGAAATCAAAGTAAAAGGTAAATTATATTTTTCTTCAAATCGCTTATGCGATTTAACAGAATCCTTACTTACTCCAATAATTTCTGCTCCTTTTTCTAGAAAATGAGGATAATTTTCAGCAAAACCACATGCTTATTTTGTGCATCCTGCGGTATTATCTCTTGGATAAAAATATAATACAACTTTCTTACCTAAATATTGACTTAATGTTACCTTATCACCATTTTGATCTAATAATTCAAAATCAGGTGCTTTCATACCAATTTCTAACATTTTATAACCACATAAACTCCTTTTCATATTCTTCGCAAAATTTCTTCATGTCATCTGTTTTTGTACTATAAGCAATATGGCGATAATGACACCAGTCAATGGCTTTTTTGATGTAAGCCTTATCTCTAAATTGATAATAATCCTGAGCAATGCCATAATAATTAATCGCATCTTTAAAATTTCGGTAAGCCTTACGACGATTTAATCTATTCAGCAATTCGTTTGCATATTCTTTATTATCCAAAGAATATGCAAAATCCTCCATAACATGCCATTCATCTAAGTCATGTTGATCTGGCAACGAATAATAATCACCACTTTCTTCTATTTCTAGCATTAATTCTTCATCTTCATCTACTCTAAAAGCTGAATCTTCGGCAATAGTCACAATTTCTCCTGTTTTCACATTTAAAAATTGATTAAATTCATCCATCGCCATATCTAAAGCATCCGCAATATCTTCAATATAAATCATAAAATCCTCCCTAAAATAATTTTGGCTGATAAATCCCTGAAACAATCTTTAAATCATTATTTTCACTTTGCAGAAAATAATCTAATTTATGATTATCAACTAACCATTGATCCATTAATGTTTCATTAATCATTAAGGGCATTCGATGATGAATCGGTTTCATCACTTCATTTGCCTTTGTCGTCATAATAGAAACTTCATTATTAATGTTATATATACCCGCGAAAAGTAGCGTTTTATGATTTGTGGCTTCAAACGCAAATGTATGTTTATCTTCATCTTTTTCATAAAATCCTTGAGCAGGTATTAGACATCTTCTATATATAATATCTTTACAAAACAAATTTGTTTCTTTAACAGTTTCACTTCTAGTATTAATAATCTTCTTATTATAAATAGAATAACCCCATGTTGAAGTGATTTTGTCAAGTAGACAATTTAAATAATTAAAATGATTTGCTATTC
>JAJQEL010000005.1 GCA_021201655.1 Erysipelotrichaceae bacterium
CCTTAGTGAACTTTTAATTATTTATTTTGTTCACTTTAGAGAATCATATCAATATTACCATTAATAATGTTACAAACATTAATAATAAAGTTAAAGGTACATGCACATAGAACAATAATATAAAGGAACCTATAATCTTAATCACTGATATAAATATATTTTCAGGACCATGATGAGCAAATTCACTAATATCAAATAAATCACTAATAAGCTTACTCATCATTTCACCTGTATTATTTTGATCATAATACTTAAAAGATAATGCTTCGTATTTATCAAATAAATCTTTACGCATATCTCTTTCCATCTGTGCTCCCATAATATGACCTTGCGCTGATACATAATATTTACATAAAGCTCTTATAATATAGGCCATTAATAATATAACAGCTAATAATATGAGATGATTCATAATATCAGTGGAACTACTTAAATATAATGTTTTATTTAAATAATTAAGTACTTGCGGAAAAGCTAAATCTATAATAGAAATGATTGTTGCACATAATAAATCACAGAAAAATACTTTCTTATAAGGTTTATAATAACTTATAAAAGATTGAACAATATGCTTCATATTTTCCCTCCTATAAGAAAAGTCCTATAATAGGACTTTACTTTACATATGATATTGTAATATAACGATTTCTGCCTTCGCCTTTACTTTCTGTTTTTAAATGATCCATAGTAGCAATAACTTGATGAATCACTTTTCTCTCATCAGCTGGTAAAGGATCTAATTTCATATCAACTTTTGTTCTTTGTACCTGTTTACCAAATCTTCTTGCCATACCTGCAACTTTTTTATAACGATTTTCTTTATATCCATTAATATCTAAACTAATTTCAATACGTTTTTTAAATTCATTTTGTACAGCATTTTTAGCAATGAAATTTAAAGCTCTTAAAATAACACCATTTTTACCAATAAGAATTGAATTATTATCCGTATTAATATTGACATAAATACGACCATCTTGAATATAAGAAATCGTTTCTACTTCAAATTCCATATTTGTAAGTGTTCTTCTTACAAAATCTTCTAAATATTCTTTTACCATTCCTTGATGATAACATTCAATCACAACTTTCTTATGAAATAATGTCTTTTTTTCTTCAATAATCTCATAAGTCAATTCATCAGGTGTAATACCTAAATCCTGACAAGCAATTGAAACAACCTCTTCTTCATTTTTTCCTTCATACGTTTTCATAATTTTGCCCGTCCTTATTTTTTCTTCTTATCATCTTTTTCAATTACATATAATTGAATAAATACAGTTCTTATAACAGTAATAATACTTGTTGTAATCCAATAAAGTGACATTGCAGTAGGTAATGATAAAGAGAACCAAACAATCATTGCAATCATAACATAATTCATAGTCTTCATTGATTGTTCCTGCTGTGTTCTACGATACTTCTTACTACGTCTTGCCATAATATTGTTGATTTCAATTGCAAAATATTGACACAAACCAACTAATGATACAACAATTATATATTGCCAATGTCCACTAGTAATCATATTCATAGGTGTAGGACCTAACTGTAAAGTTAAGAAAGTTGATGAATACAAAACTTCAATTCTTTGTACAGCCTGATACATTGCTAACATAATAGGCAATGTAATAAAAGTAATCAATGAACTCCACATACTGACATTATTCTTTTTATATAAAGCTTGTATTTCAGCACTTTGTCTCATTTGTGAAGCTTGATCATTTCTACCTGCATATTTTCTTTGAATTTTTTCCATCTCAGGTTGAAGCAATTGCATCTTTTGACTTGATACTGTAGATCTAATCATAATTGGTAAAATCAATAAGTTAATAAAAATTGTTAAAGCAATAACACCCCATGCTACATTTCCTGTTAAATCAGTAATAAATAGGATTCCTTTAGCAATTGGAATTGTTAATAAGAAATCAAACCATCCAGCTGATAAACTCCACTCTGTATCTGCTGTAATAGCTCGCGATGCTATCAACTGACCATCCGAATCCAAATTAGCAGTACAACCAGCTAATAAAAATACGAATGCTACTAACGCTACAATTTTTATATATTTTTTTGTACGTTGATCTAAATACATTTCTATTTTTCCATCCTTTTATTTATTTTGTCATAGAGATATCTTAATTCCTTAAGATTATCTTTATATGAACAATTAAGATATTTATTTCTGACTATGACAATATAATCCATATCCTTCTTCTCATCAAAAACTTCTTTAATCATCATTCTTACTTGTCTTTTAATTTTATTACGAACAACAGCATTACCTAATTTTTTACTAACTGATATGCCTACTCTCATATGACTTTCATTTTGCTCGTAATATACAACAAAACATTGATTGGATACATTTTTTTTCTTTTTTATAATTTTTTGAAAGTCTTGATTTTTCTTAATTCGATATTCTTTTTTCATATTTTTTTAGAAAAAAAACCACATTAAAGTGGTATTTTATATTAGGCAGATAATACTTTTCTTCCTTTCTTGCGGCGACGAGCAAGTACTTTTCTTCCGCCTACTGTAGCCATTCTAGCTCTAAAACCATGAGTTTTTGATCTTTTTCTTTTATTTGGCTGATATGTTCTTTTCACTGTTAACACCTCCAAAATCTATAAATTTTTATACACACTAACATATGCCCCATTATTATAGATTTTTTAAAAGTATAAGTCAATGGAAATATTGAAAATTATTTTGTAAAAAGCCTAAGAAATTAGGCTATAAATAATACAACAAGCGTATAAACAACTAAACTAACAATAATAAATAACGATACAAATGCACTTGTAAAAGCACCATCATCTTCATTTTCATACAATGGTTCAATAACTGGCATAAGGCCAAATCCTGTTGGTGCTGTAAAATAAATAATAGGTGCCATCATATATGTTGTATCAGCCATTAAATCAGGGAATAATACAAAGAAATCAGCAATAATTGCAATTCCGGCAACCATTTTCATACCTATTAATTTTAAAATAGGGACTAAAGTATTTTTATCAATACTAAGATCATATCCTAAACAAAATAATATCATTGAAACAATTGGTGTTGTTGCTTGAGAAAAAGTAGCGGTAATTGTATCACCTAAAGGTGATGCTAATAAATAGCTATATATACCAGTTAAATTTAATGCTAAACCAATAATAACCGCAATAACAAAAGAATTACTAAAAATACTTTTAACTAATTCTTTACTAGAAGATGCACTAGATGATTCTTTGGCAATCAATATAGGAAAAATAACAAAACAACATACAGTTCCAGCTATATCATAAATAACTGTATTACTACTTGTTCCAACAATAGATAAATATAAAGGCAAAGCAACATTACCACCCTCAACAACCGTTAATAAATAAGGTGAAAACTTTGCATATTTCTTTGAAGCCATTGGTGCTACAATCTTACTATAAACAAGTGCTAACATATAAGCTACAAAAACATATCCTATAATCTTAATCTGTGTCATATCAATAGAAGCTGATAATATTAAACTCAAAACAAGTATTGGAAACAAAATATTAAATATAATGGTATTTGCTCCTGCCTTTTGCTCTGGTGTAATCCATCCTTTTATTTTACATATAAAACCTAATGCCAGCATAAAGAATACTGGAAAAAGTGTTGATAAAGCTGCCATAATTATATCCTCCTTTTTTCTATATTATCTATAAATCTTAGATAAAAATCAAATACTTTTAAAACATATTATTATATGCTTTTTAATTATGTTTTCCACAAGTTATGCACAATGTGAAATGAAGTTATGCACAATTGTGCATAACTTTTATTTTTTTACTTATATTCTCATTATTTTTATTGCATAAGTTGTGGAAAACAAAAGAATAAACTTATTTTTTACATTTTCTTCACATTTATGCACAGGCATAAATAGTTTTGCACTTTTTCGCCGAATAAAAAAGTTGTGGAAAATTAAAAATAAAACGATATATGCCATTAATTTAATGTGCATAACTATGTGAATAAACGGTGCATAACTTTTTACTCTTCAAAAATTATGCAATTTACTCTATAATAAGATATTGAGAGAAGGTGATTATGTGAATAATTTAGATATAGATTGGCAGAAAACCTTAAATATATTCAAAAATCGTCTTGACGATTTTCATTTAGATAAAATAACTTATGATTCTTATTTTGCGACAATGAATATTCAGGATATTGAAAAAAATGATGTAATTATTACTATAGATACAAAATGGAGCTATGATTTTGTAATAGATTATATCAAATATCTTGAAGAAATTTATAATAGTGTTACTCATGGTCAATATCATATGCTTTTAATGAGTGAAGAGGATTATGATAATAATTATTCTTTTAAAGATCAATTATTAAATTTTGATGATAATTTAAATGCAGATTTAACATTTGAAAACTTTGTTGTCGGAAATAGTAACAGGATTGCACAAAATGCTTCTTTAGCTGTCGCAATGAAACCAGGTATTTCTTATTCACCCTTGTTTATTCATAGTAATTCCGGGTTAGGAAAAACACATTTATTGAATGCTATTGGTAATTATGCTAAAAAGAAAGATTCACATATTAAGGTTTTATTTATAACAAGTGAAAACTTTGTCAATGAATATATTGCTTCATTAACCAATCATACTATAGATGAATTTAATTATAAATATAGACATATTGATATTCTATTAATCGACGATATTCAATTTATGGCTAGTAAAGATTCTAGTAGTGAGATATTCTTTAATATCTTTAATACTTTAATTAATAACAAGAAGCAAATTGTTATTACATCCGATAAACCACCTAGAGATCTAAGAGGTATGGAAAGTCGTTTAGTGAGTCGTTTTTCATCAGGTTTAACAGTAAGTATTGATACTCCTGAATTTGAGACATCTAAAGCCATTTTAAGAAAGAAAATAGAAATAGAAAATGTTGATTATCCAATTACTGAAGAGGTATTGGATTTTATTGCCAGTCATTTTAATACCGATGTAAGAGAATTAGAAGGAAGTTTAAAGAGATTGTTATTTTATAAGCTTATTAGTCCTGAAGATAAAGATGTTATAGATTTAGATTTTGCTTTAGAAGCTTTTAGAGATTCTTATATTCCTGAACAAAAAAAAGAATTAACAGTTGAAAGTATTAAACAATGTGTAGCAGATTATTACAATTTAACTGTTAAACAAATCAATTCTAAAAGTCGTACTTCATCCATTACTATGGCTAGACATATTGCTATCTATCTTGTTAGAGAACTTATTAATGATATTTCATTTATTCAAATTGGCCAGGAATTTGGTGGTAGAGATCATTCTACAGTCATGAAAGCTCATAATAAAGTTCAAAATAAAATAAAAACTGATAAAAACTATCAACAAGCTATTGAAGAAATCAAGAAGAAACTAATCTAGTTTTGCACATTTATGCACTTTCTTTTCACTGTTAAATTTGTTAAAAATATTGAAAAATAGATAAAAAATAAAAGTTATGCACATTTTGCACAGTATTATTATTATTAGATTATAAATATTAAATAAAAAGGAGATAAAAAGGAGAAATTTTATGGATTTTATTGTTAACAGAAAATTATTATTAGATGCTCTATCTAAAGTATCTAGAGCTGTATCCCCAAAGAATCCTATTGCAGCTTTAAATGGTATTCAATTTGATTTAAAAAGTGATTGTTTAATATTAACAGGTAGTGATAGTGATATGTCTATACAAGTTACTATTAAAGATAATATTAAAATCAATCAAAAAGGTGCAGTTGTTCTTAATTCTAGATATATTCTAGAAATTGTAAGAAAAATGGATAGTGAAGATATTCATATATCTATATTAGATGGAACATTAACTAGGATTGAAGGAGACAATTCTAAATTTCAATTAAATGGTATGTCAGCTTTTGATTATCCTCGCATTGATTTTAGCGAAGAAGGAGAACATTATGCTATTCACGCATTTTTATTAAAAGAGGCTATTGAACAAACTGTATTTGCAACTAGTGATAAAGAAACAAGTCCTGCTTATACTGGAGTTAATTTTAAAGCTAAAGATAAAATATTAGAATTAACTGCTACTGATACTTATAGATTAGCTAAAAAGACAATGAAGACTGATTCAGATGCTGAATTTGATATTATTATTCCTAAAAAGAGTCTTAATGAATTAAGTCATATTATTGAAAAAGATGAAATTATAGATGTATATATTTCTGATCGTAAAGCATTATTTGTTTTTGATGATATTTATATCCGTTCAAGACTTGTAGAAGGAATTTATCCAGATATTTCTCGTTTAATTCCTCAATCATTTAATCATACTTTAACAGTTGATAGTTCTAAATTATTAAATACTTTATCACGTGCTACATTATTATTGGATGAAAAAGAAGATTATGTAACAATTAATATGGATAGCGATAATGTAAAAGTATCTTCATCATCTCAAGCTGTCGGTTCAGTTGAAGAAAATATCAATAGTGCATTTTTTAAAGGAGAACCATTAAGTATTTCTTTTAAAGCTAAATATTTAAGTGATGCTATAAGAAGTTTAAATACTGATAAAGTTATATTATTATTTGTTGGTAATATGAGACAATTTATTATTAGAAGTTATGATCAAAAAGATAATAACATTGATTATACTATGCATCTTATTTTACCTGTAAGAACTTATAATTAGGCTATATTATGTACGAAACATATAAGATAAATCAAGAAACAACATGTATCTTAGATAGATATAAAGAAGCATTATTTTTAATTGAAGGAAATGATCAAGCATTACTGATTGATAGTGGTATGGATGAGGATAGCTTAAAGGAGGCTATAACTCTTATTACTGATAAACCAGTTATATTAGCTTTGTCTCATGGTCATATTGATCATATAGGTTTAAGTAATGAATTTGATAATGTTTATATGAACTATAATGATTTAGATACTTATAAACAACATATGACAATGAAAAGAGGTCATTTTAACTGTGAAATTTTACGTTTTAAAAATCCTGATGATTTATTAGAAATGCCTGACTCATTTGATTTAGGTAATCATGATATTAAAGTCATTGATTTGCCTGGTCATACACCTGGTTCTGTCATATTTGTAGATATGAAAAATAAAACAATATTTACTGGTGATGCTATTGGTTCTGGTTGTGGAGTTTGGTTACAGTTACCAGAAAGTTTAAGTATTAAGGATTATAAGAAATCATTAGATAATGCTATTAAGAAATTAGAATATTTAGGTGTGGATGATACATGGAAGTTTTATGGAGGACATGCACATCAAGAGTATGAATCACAAGTATCTGATTTTAATGAATTGAATTTTCAATTAATGAAGGATATGGCTGATTTATGTGATCAATTATTAAAGAATCAAATAGCTTTTTATTCTACAAAAGCTTTAGCATTTGATCATACTCCTTATTATGTACAATATAAAAAAGCAGAAATGATTGTAACTAAACAACAAATAGATTAAAATATGAATAAGGAAGAAATAAGGAGGTTTTAATATGAGTTTTCCAAAGAATTTTTTCTGGGGTGGAGCAACAGCTGCAAACCAGTATGAAGGTGGTTGAAACGAAGGTGGCAGAGGTCCTGCTTTAACTGATTTTACAACAGGTGGTAGTGTTAAAGAATCTAGAAAGGTAACTTGGATTGATAAACATGGCAATCATCATGCAACGAATCAAGTACCATTTGATGATTCATTACCTGAAGAAGGTGCTCATTATGCATGTTTTGATGAATATCTTTATCCAAATCATGAAGGTACAGATTTTTATCATCATTATAAGGAAGATATTGCATTAATGGCAGAAATGGGATTTAAGATGTTTAGAATGTCCATTTCATGGTCTAGAATTTATCCTACTGGTGAAGAGGATACACCTAATCAGGAAGGTATTGAATTTTATCGTGATGTATTTAAAGAATTAAGAGCACATAATATTGAACCATTAATTACTATTCATCATTTTGATACACCTATTGCTTTAGTTGAAAAATATGGTGATTGGCAAAATCGTATTTATATTGATTTATTTGTGAAATATTGCAAGACAATCTTTACTGAATACAAAGGTTTAGTTAAATATTGGCTTACATTTAATGAAATCAATAATACTTTAAATGTTATTAATATGTTTGGTGATGGTGCTAGTGATGAAGATTATAAGAAATGTTTAACTCATTTACATTATCAATTTGTTGCCAGTGCTAAAGCTGTTAAATTAGGACATGAAATTGATCCAGATAATATGATTGGATGTATGTTATCAGGTGCTATTACTTATCCTCATACTTGTGATCCTAAGGATGTATTATTTTGTCAACAAACAATAGAGGAAAACTTCTATTATTGTGGTGATGTTCAATGCTTTGGTGAATATTCTCCATTCTCTAAGAGAATATGGAAAGAACATAATATTACTGATTTAGATATTACTGAAGAAGATAAAGTTGCCTTAAAAGAAGGTTGCGTTGATATGTTTACATATTCATATTATATGACAAACAATGTTACAACTCATGAATCAGAAGATAGTGTTCAAGGTAATTATTCAGCAGGTATTAGAAATCCATATTTGACTTATTCTGATTGGGGATGGGCTTTAGATCCATTAGGTTTACAATATACATTAGAGAAGATTTATGATAGATATAGAATTCCTTTAATGGTTGTAGAAAATGGTTTAGGTGCCTTTGATAAGGTAGAAGAAGATGGTTCTATTCATGATGATTATCGTATTGATTATTTCATTCCTCATATTCAAGCTATGTCTGATGCTATTGATAATGGCGTTGATTTGATTGGTTATACTACTTGGGGATGCGTTGATGTTGTTTCAGCAGGTACTGGTGAAATAAGAAAACGTTATGGATTTATCTTTGTTGATAAACATGATGATGGTACTGGAGATTTATCTAGAAGTCGTAAAGATTCATTCTATTGGTATAAGAAAGTTATTGAATCAAATGGTGAAGATTTAAGTAAGTAAAAAGGTGAGAATTTTAATTCTCGCCTTTTGGTTTCATATGCCAACATACAATATTCATCATTATAACAATGAATAATACTACAAACATGGCAATATAAAATCCTATATTAATACCATACAATGTTGTTGTATGAAATAATAACATATATAAATCTAATAATTTCATAATAATTCTCCATAATGTCTCATATAAGCTTTTTTTTATACTAGTTGCTAAAATCATATAAAGTAATATACATGGAATAAGATATATAAAATATTCTAATGGTAAAGGTATAAATCCTAAAATTATGCCTAATGGTGTAAAAGGAATGATGGTAAGAATAATAATACCTAAACATGTAAGTAAAGTAAGAGGCAAAGAAGCATGACTTTGAATAAATGGTAATTTAGGTGTTCTTATCATATGAATGACTAATGTTTGACTCCACATTGATTCCACAAACCAGCCTGCTTGAAACATTGCAATATAAAAGGTTTGTAATTGCATAAGTGTATCACTACTAAAATGATTGATAAGATCATTATATAAAATACCATTAGATACAAAGAATGGACAAATAATGAAATACATAATAATATAAGTTGTAAAATCAAAGATTGAACTTGTTGGACCAAGCCAAATCATAAAACTAGAAATTCCTGAAGCATCCCAATTTTTAGGTATTTGAATAAATTCTTCATCGACATTATCCCATGGTATCGCAATACATGATAAATCATATATTAAGTTTAGTAATATAAGTTGTATACTCATCATTGGTAAGAAAGGTAAAAATATAGAAGCAGCTAAAACTGAAAACATATTACCAAAATTAGAAGATGCTGTCATTTTAATATATTTAATCATATTAGCATATGTTTTTCTGCCTTCAATAATACCTTGTTCTAAGACCATTAAATTCTTTTCTAATAGAATAATATCAGCAGATTCTTTCACAATATCAACGCCACTATCAACAGAAATACCGATATCAGCATTTTTCATAGCGCCTGCATCATTAATACCATCACCCATAAATCCGACGACATGACCACTTTGACGTAAGATAGAAACAACACGAATTTTTTGATCAGGTGAAAGTTTTGCAAACACATCTGTTGTTTGTGCTTTAATTGCTAATTCTTCATCGCTCATATTTTCTAAATCACTACCTAATAACATATTATGAATTTCAAAACCAACTTGTTGGCAAATAGTTCTGGTTACTTTTTCATTATCACCTGTTAATATTTTAGTTGTAACACCATAATTTTTCAGAGTTGCAATAGCTTGAGCTGTGGATTCTTTAGGTGGATCAAAAAAAGCAAGATAACCCATTAAAACCATATCACATTCATCCTTCACACTAAATATATCAATATAAGAAGGATTACTTTTTTGAGCAATAACTAAAACTCTAAAACCTTGATTATTGAGTTTATCTACTTGTTCTAATATCTTATAACGTAATGATTCATTAAGTAATACTACTTTTTCTTTATATTCTACATAGGAACAAATATCTAACATTTCTTCTACAGCACCTTTAGTCACCATTTGGGTCTTACCTTCTTTATTCTTAACAACTGTCGTTAAACGACGACGATTAAAATCAAAAGGTATTTCATCAACCTTAATATAGTTTTCTGATAAATCTAATAATTGTGGATTATTTTTTCTAATTCTTCAGTTTTATTAATAATAGCTAAATCCATCAAGTTTTTATAACCTGTTTGAAAATAGCTATTTAAATAAGCATGTCTTAAAACACGTATATCATCTTCACCATTGACATTTAAATGATATTCTAAGACTACCTTATCTTGTGTAAGTGTTCCAGTTTTATCAGTACAAAGAATATCCATAGCACCAAAATTTTGAATAGAATTGAGATTCTTTACAATGGTATTTTTTTACTCATAGAAATAGCCCCTTTAGATAAACATGTTGTAACAATCATTGGTAACATCTCAGGTGTTAATCCTACTGCAATAGATATCGCAAATAAAAATGCTGATAACCAATTATGTTTTGTTAGGCCATTGATAATAAATACTAAAGGAACCATAACCATCATAAAATGAATAAGTACCCATGAAACTTCATTAACACCTTTCGTAAAACTTGTTTCTATTGTCTCATCAGTTAAAGTAGAAGCCATCATTCCAAGCATAGTATGATTACCTACTCTTATCACTACACCACATCCACTACCTGAAATAACATTACTTCCCATAAAAACAATATTAATATAATCTGTTAATGCTTGCTTCTTATCAACAATACTATAATTCTTTTCGATAGGTTCACTTTCACCAGTTAAACTTGCCTGTGACACAAATAAATCCTTGGTTTCAATTAAACGCATATCTCCTGGTATCATATCACCAGCTGATAAATAAACAATATCTCCTACAACCAAATCATCCATTGGAATTTCTTGTTTCTTTCCTTGACGAGTCACAGTACAAGTTGTGGTAATCATTTTGAGTAATTTTTCTGCAGCTTCGCCACTTCTAGATTCCTGAATAAATCTTAAAATACCAGACACTAATATCATTGTGACTATGATGATAAATGTTAAACAGTCAAAATCATTTTTTGTATTTCCAAATAATTCTAAGTATGGAAATATCATATCAGTTATTGTAGATACAAGAGCTAAAAAACATAAAATTAAAGTAAAAGGATTAATAAAAGCATCTAATAAATTTTGAATGAATGATTTTTGATGTCCTTCACTTATTTCGTTCATACCATAAATATCACGATTTTTTTCTACATTTTCTTCTTTTAAACCATTAATTGTTGTGTGAAATTGATGAAAAACGTTATCTAAGGAATGCATTGCAGAAAATTGAATGATTTCATTTTGTTCATCTTGAATTAAAGTTTTTTTAATTTCTTTTTGAATATCTCTTCTGTTCATGGTTAAAACCTCCCTTCATTAAAAGTATAAAAAAATACAAGAATAATCACATGATTAAAATCTTGCGAAATTCTTGCTTTTTTATAAGAATTATTGATCATTAAATTTATAACCAATACCCCATATCGTAATAATATATTCAGGGGCATCGGGATGTGGTTCTATTTTTTTACGCAATTTTCTAATAAAAGCCATGATATTACTATCATCTAATAAATATTCATTTTTCCATACAGCTTGATATATTTGTTCTTTGGTAAATACTTCTCCTTGGTTTTGCGCAAGAAAGTATAAGATATCGAATTCTTTGGGTGTTAAATTAATTTCAATGTTATTTCTTATAACTTTTCTATACCTATAGTTAATAATTAAATCACGATATTGGATGATATCATTATAAGATGTATTTTGATTATTTATTTCTAATATAAGGGAATGCATAGATCCATCCATTAATTCTTCTAAACCATTGATAAAATCTTGAGTATGAATAGATTGTTGTAATTGTTCATGAATTTCTTTAATATCAGATGAGTCTAAACTTATTAATCCTATTTTCTTTTTCATAAAAACTCCTCCTAAAGTAATTCATGATATCGCTGAACATACCATATTTTTGATAATGTGACTGTTAATAAATATAATATGACTATTACAATTAAAAATATAAAATAGGATAATGGCATAGCTGTAAGACCTAATAATTGACCAATATTTGTAAAAGTTAGAATGGTATAAAATAGTATACCAATAGTAGTTACTATAATAACTGGATTGGAAGGTTTACTTTCAATAAATGGTATTTTTTGTGTTCTTAATAAGTGAAGAATCAATATTTGCGACCACATAGATTCTAAAAACCATCCTGTTTGAAATAAAGCTATAAAATAGGTTTGTGATTGGATATCAATAGCATGGTAATGACCACCACAAATCATTGGACAGAATATAAAGTATAAAAATAAGAATGTTATAATATCAAATAATGAACTAATAGGACCAAAGAATCTCATAAATTGCCCTAAATGACGATCAGACCATTCTAAAGGATGCGTTAATAATTCTTCATCAACATTATCCCAAGGTAGTATGAGACATAAAGCATCATATAATAAATTTAGTAGTAATAATTGTATAGCAGTCATTGGTAAAAATGGTAAAAATATGCTTGCTAGGACAATCGAAAAAATATTTCCAAAATTGGATGATGTTGTTATCTTGATATATTTTGACATATTTGAAAAAGCTTTTCTACCTTCAATAATTCCTTCTTCTAATACATTTAAATCTTTCTTTAATAAAATAACATCAGCACTTTCTTTAATAGCATCAATAGCACTATCTACAGATATACCAACATCAGCTTTTAAAGTAGATGGTAAATCATTCATGCCATCACCCAAATAACCGACTGTATGGCCATTATTTTTTAATATTTGAATAATAGTTTCTTTTTGTTTAGGAGATAATTCTACAAATATATAAGTATTTTCAATAGCTTTCATAAGATGATCTTTATCTAATTTATCAATTTGTGATCCTGTTAATACATATTGGGTATTAATATTAAGTCTTTGACATATCGATAAAGTGACATTTTTTTGATCACCTGTTAATACACGAATATTAACATGCATTTGTTGAAGCTTTTCAATAGCTTGACTTGCTGTTTGTTTCGGTGCATCAAAGAATACGATATAACCTAATAAGATAAGATTATTTTCATCTTCTTTTTGAATAATATGTTGATGTAATGGTTTATAAGCAATTGCTATAACTTTCATACCATCTTCTAACATTTCATCCACTATATTGTGAACGTTTATATATATGTCATCTGTTATAGGTATTTGTTGATAATTATATTCGATATAGGAACAATGTTGACATATTTCATCAATATCACCTTTGGATACAAGTAATGTTTTGTGAGTATTTTGTATGAGTACTGAAGCAATTTTTCTTTCATAATCAAAAGGTAATTCGTCAATTTTTCTATATGAGGATGATAAAGAATAAAGATATTCTTTCATATTATTCATTTCTTGACATTTAAGAATAGCTTTATCAATATGATTGTTTACACCAGTATGAAAGTAACTATTAAGATAGGCATAGGATAATACTTTTTTACTTTCATTACCCAATATATCTAAATAATATTCTAATGTTAATTGATTTTGTGTTAATGTTCCTGTTTTATCTACGCATAATATATCCATACTACCAAAGCCCTGCATGGCATTGATATTTTTGACAATAGTTTCTTTTTGTTGTATAGATGAAGATCCTTTGGCTAAGCACGCATTAATAATCATTGGCAGCATTTCTGGCATCAAGCCAACAGCTACTGATAAAGCAAATAAAAATGCTGATAAGAGATTTTCCTTTGTTAAAGCACAAGCAATAAAGACAATGGGAACTAATACAATCATAAAACGAATAAGTACTAAAGATATCGCATGAGCTCCTTGATCAAAATGATTATCTTGTTTATAATCATTTTGATTAATACTACCATAGACACTATCTTTACCAACAGCTAAAATAATGCCTTCACCTTTGCCACCAATAACTGTTGATCCCTTAAAAGCAATATTACTATATTGATTAAATGAATGTATATTTTGAATGAGTATTGTTTCACTATTTTTTTCTATTATTGAACTTTCACCTGTTAGCATCGATTGTGATACAAATAAATCATTAGCTTTAATAATTCTTATATCAGCAGGTATATTATCACCCGCATAAAAACGTATATAATCACCAACAACAATTTCGTCAGATAGTATTTCCTGCCATTGATTATCACGTTTAACACTGACAGTTGTTTGTATTATATCTGTTAATTTATCCATCACTTTTTTAGCTTGTGTTTCTTGGATAAAACGAATGATACCACTTAGAATAAGCATTATCATAATAATAATCAAAGTTGTCATATTGCGACTATAATTTGATGAAAATAAGACATCAGTAATAAATGATACAATGGCTAGTATAAATAATATAATGGAAAATGAATTAATGAATGCATGTTGTAAACGATATCTAATTTTATTATTTTTATGCATAATAATTTCATTACTGCCATATTGTTTTCTATTTATTTTTACTTGTTTTTGATTATATCCTTTATCAGTTATATGAAAATCATGAAATAATGTATCAATACTTTGATGAGCATAATAATTAATACGTTGATTCATATTATTCACCTCAATGTTTATTATAACATGGTATAGCTGATTTAAAATCTTGCTTTTTTCTTGCTTCTTTTAAAATTAAGCCGAATTTTGGCTTCTGTGGGCATTTGTGTTAAAAACGAGTTAGATATCGTTTTTGGTATAAATGCCTTTTAAACTATCATTTTTAATCAATTTGTGATATAATAGGGTACGTTAAGAGGAGTGGTGATATGGAAGAATTAAATATTCAAACTGAATTTATTGTTTTAGGACAAGCACTTAAATTAGCTGGACTTGTTGATAGTGGATCATTAGCAAAAATAGTGATTCAAAATGGTGAAGTCATGGTTAATGATGAAGTAGAAACACGAAGAGATAAGAAATTATACAATGGTGATCGTGTTTCATTTTTAGGTAAAGAATTTATCATTAAAAATGAAGATTAATCATATTGAATTAAAGAATTTTAGAAATTATCAACAATGTTCTTTAGACTTTGATCCTTATATTAATATTATTATAGGTAAGAATGCGCAAGGAAAAACTAATCTATTAGAAGCTATTTATATATTATCTATGTCTAGGAGCTTTAAAACGAAAGTTTTAGAAGAAATGATATATTTTGATGAAGACTTTACTAAAATTCATGGTTTAGTAGAAAGTAATAAAAAAAATATAGAATTAGAAATCATCTTATCAAAACTTGGTAAAAAAGCTCTCATTAATCATAAAGAAATAAAAAAAAGCAGTGATTATATTGGATATCTCAATGTTGTCTTGTTTATTCCTGAAGATCTTATGTTAATAAAAGGAAGTCCAAAATTAAGAAGAAAACTTATGGATGACGAAATAGCAAAAATATCACCTATTTATATGTATAATCTCAATAATTATCATAAACTTCTTAAAGAAAGAAATAAATACTTAAAGCTATTAAATGAAAAACATCAATCAAAAGATGAATATTTAGAAGTATTAACAGAACAAATGGCTCATATTCAAGTAGACTTAATGAAAAAAAGATATGAATTTATAGAATTACTTAATGATATATCAATTAAAATGTATGATTATATTTCCTTACATCATGAAGTTCTCTCATTAGAATATAAAACCTATTATCATGAAATGACTTATGAATGTATTATGCAACAATATGAAAAAGATTATGATAAAGATATCTTATTTAAAGCTACTAATCATGGTATTCATAAAGATGATATAATGATGAAACTTAATAATAAAGATGCGAGTATTTATGCCTCTCAAGGTCAACAAAGATCCATTGTTTTAGCAATTAAAATAGGCTTGCTAGAGCTAATAAAAAAAGAAATAGGAGAATATCCTGTATTATTATTAGATGATGTATTGAGTGAGTTAGATGATGTTAGAAAAACAAAATTATTAAATCTCATTCAAGGTAAAGTTCAAACATTTTTAACTTCAACTAATATTGATGGTATTCATCATACAGTTATAGATGAAGCAAAAAAGATTGAAATTGAAAATGGATGTGTGAAAGGAGTAATATAAGTGGAAGAAATAGAAAAAGTTCAACATAGTTATAATGATGATGATATTCAGGTTTTAGAAGGATTAGAAGCAGTTAGAAAAAGACCTGGTATGTATATTGGGACAACTTCTTCAAGAGGTTTGCATCATTTAGTTTGGGAAATTGTGGATAATTCTATCGATGAGGCTTTAGCAGGTTATTGTAGTGTTATTAGAGTTATTTTAGAAAAAGATGATGTTGTTAAAGTAATTGATAATGGACGTGGTATGCCTACTGGTATTCATCCTAAGACTGGTAAAAGTACAATTGAAACCATATTTACTGTATTACATGCTGGTGGTAAGTTTGGTGGTGGAGGCTATAAAGTATCTGGTGGTCTTCATGGTGTTGGTGCTAGTGTTGTTAATGCATTGAGTGAATGGTTAGAGGTTGAAGTTCATAGGGATGGACATATTTATTATCAGAAATTTGAAAAGGGTGGTCATGCTGTAGGTGAACTACAAACGATTGGTGATTGTAATGATAATGGTACGACTGTTAGATTTAAAGCTGATCCTTTGATATTTACGGAAACAACAACATATGATTATGATACTTTAAAGCAAAGAATTAGAGAATTGGCTTTTTTAAATAAAGGATTAAAGATTATTTTAGAAGATCATCGTTTAGATAAAGTAAAGTCTCATGAATATCATTATGAAGGTGGAATTAAAGAATATGTTGCTTATCTTAATAAAAACAAAACGCCTGTTCATGAAGAAATTATCTATGTAGAAGATGCTTTAGAAGAAGTAACAGTAGAAATGGGTATGCAATATAATGATGGCTTTCAGGCTAATATCTATTCATTCTGTAATAATATTAATACCCATGAAGGTGGTACCCATGAAGAAGGCTTTAGAATGGCCCTTACTAGAGTACTCAATAAATATGCTAAAAATAATAATATGATAAAAAAAGATGATGAAACATTAACTGGTGATGATTGTCGTGAAGGTTTAACAGCGATTATTTCAGTTAAGCATCCTGATCCTCAATATGAAGGACAAACTAAAACAAAACTAGGAAATTCAGAAGTAAGAAGAATAACTAATAAGATTGTTAGTGATGCTTTAGAAAAATTCTTATTAGAAAATCCTAATACTGCCCAAATTATTATCAATAAAGCTATATTAGCATCACATGCTCGTTTAGCAGCTAAAAAAGCAAGAGAAACAACCAGAAGAAAATCAGCTTTGGATTCTATTAATTTACCTGGTAAATTAGCTGATTGTCAATCAAGAGATCCAAGTGAATGTGAAGTCTTTATTGTCGAGGGAGATTCTGCTGGTGGTAGTGCTAAAAGTGGTAGAGATCGCAGAACGCAGGCAATACTTCCTTTAAGAGGTAAGATATTAAATGTTGAAAAAGCAAGATTAGATCGTATTTTATCAAATGAAGAAATTAGATCCATGATTACCGCTTTTGGTACTGGTATTGGTGAAGAATTTGATATTACTAAATTAAGATATCATAAAATAGTTATTATGACTGATGCTGATGTTGATGGTGGTCATATTAGAATATTGATGTTGACATTTTTATATCGTTTCTTACGTCCACTTATTGAACAAGGTTATGTTTATGCTGCACAGCCACCATTATATTTATTAAAGCATGGTAAAGATGAATATTATTTGTATTCTGATGAAGAGTTAGCAAAGAAACGCGACGAACTTGGAGCTAATGCTAAGATAAGTTTACAAAGATATAAAGGTTTAGGTGAAATGAATGCTGATCAATTATGGGATACAACCATGAATCCTGAAAATAGAGTATTGTGGCAGATTGATTTAGATGATGCTATTCAAGCAGATACAATGTTTGATATGTTGATGGGTGAAAAAGTCGAACCTAGACGTGAATTTATACAGGAACATGCCACTGAAGCAGAATTAGACTTATAGGAGGGTAAAAAATGGAAGAAAGAGGAATTAAAAAGAGAACACTGACATCAGAAATGAAACAATCTTTTATTAATTATGCGATGTCAGTTATTGTTCAAAGAGCTTTACCTGATGTAAGAGATGGTTTAAAACCAGTACAAAGAAGAATTGTTTATGGTATGAATGAATTGGGTTGTCATAGTGATAAACCTTACAAGAAGTCTGCACGTATTGTAGGGGAAGTTATGGGTAAATATCATCCTCATGGTGATACTTCAATATATGATGCATTAGTGAGAATGGCACAGGATTTTAGTTATCGTTATATGTTAGTAGATGGTCATGGTAACTTTGGTTCGATTGATGGTGATGGCGCTGCTGCTCAACGTTATACTGAAGCAAGAATGTCTAAAATTTCTATGGAACTTGTTAGAGATATTAATAAAGATACAGTGAATTTTGTACCTAACTATGATGGTGAAGAAAGAGAACCTGAAGTTTTGCCATCACGTATTCCTAATTTATTGATTAACGGAACAACAGGTATTGCGGTTGGTATGGCAACCAATATTCCTCCACATAATCTAGGTGAAGTCATTGATGCAGTCATTGCTGTAGCACATAATCCTGATATTACAGTGATGGAACTCATGGATAATTATATCCAAGGTCCTGATTTTCCTACAGGAGCCTATATTTTAGGTAAATCAGCCATTAAGAAGGCTTATGAAACTGGTAATGGCCTTATCGTTATGCGTGCTAAAACACATATTGAAGATATTCATGGTGGTAAAAAAGCTATTGTCGCAACAGAAATACCATATATGGTTAATAAAGCTCGACTTATTCAAAAAATAGCTGAACATGTTAAGGAAAAACATATTGATGGTATTACAGCTGTTAATGATGAATCTAATAGAGAAGGAATTAGAATTGTCATAGAATTAAGAAAAGATGTTCAACCTGAAGTTATCTTAAATCAATTGTATAAATTAACAGCTTTACAAACTACTTTTGGTGTTAATTCTATTGCTTTAGTCAATAATGAACCAAAAACATTATCACTCAAAGAAATGATTCAATACTATTTACAACATCAAGAAGAAGTAATAAGTAGAAGAGTCAGATATGACTTAAAGAAAGCAGAAGATCGAGCCCATATCTTAGAAGGTTTAAAAAGAGCTATTGATCAAATTGATGCTATTATCGCTTTAATCCGTTCATCACGTACAACAGAAATCATTCAACAAAGATTAATGGATGAATTTGATATGTCTGAAAGACAAGCTAAAGCAATTAGAGAAATGCAACTTCAACGTTTGGCTGGTTTGGAAAGAGAAAAGATAGAAAATGAATTAAATGGTTTGTTAGAAACCATTGCTGATTTAAAAGATATCTTAGTTCATGAAGAAAGAATTATTCAAATTATTGAAGAAGAATTATTAGAAATAAAGAATAAATATGCAGATGCAAGAAGAACTGAAATTATTCAAGGTGCTTTTGATATTGAAGATGAAGATCTTATTCCAGTAGAAGATGTTATTATATCATTAACAACTAATGGTTATGTTAAACGTTTACCTGTAGATACCTATAAATCTCAAAATAGAGGTGGTAGAGGTATTATTGGTATGACGACTAATGAAGATGATCTTGTCTATTCTATGACATCTATGTCTACACATGATGATTTATTATTCTTTACAAATCTTGGTAGAGTATATCGATTAAAAGGTTATAATATACCTGAATATGGTAGAACAGCTAAAGGATTACCTGTTGTCAATCTATTGAATATTGATAAAAATGAATATGTTAAAGCTATGATACCAATTGATAATTCTAAGGTTAAAGAAAATCTTGAAAATGATGAATTATACTTACTCTTTGTTACAAAGAAAGGTATTGTTAAGAAAACTAATATTGATGAATATCGACGTATTTCTAAATCTGGTAAGTATGCCTTAAAACTAAACGAAGATGATGAACTTGTTGATGTTAAGATATGTTCTGATAATGATGAAATTTTCTTAGCTTCATCACAAGGTAAAGTCGTAAGATTTAAAGCTTCTGATGTGAGATCAATGGGTAGAATATCTACAGGTGTTAGAGGAATGAAAGTCAATGATGGTAAAGTTATTGGTGTTACCACAAACTATGAAGGTAAAAATATTATGACAATATCTGAATATGGTTATGGTAAGATGTCACCAATTGAACAATTTAGATTGTCTCATCGTGGCAGTCAAGGTGTTAAAGCTATTAATACAACAGAGAAAACTGGTAATTTAGTAGCTATTAAAGCTGTTAATGGTGATGAAGATTTGATGATTATGACAAGTGAAGGTGTTGTTATAAGAATACCTATGGAACAAGTTAAAGTTGCAGGTCGTGCCACTATTGGTGTAAGATTTATTAGAGTTGCTGAAAATTCTGTAGTATCCAATGTAGAAGTTGTTGAAAAAATGAAGTCGAAGTTACAGACGAAATAGAAGAGTAAAAGTGATTCAATTTGAATCACTTTTTATATATTAGAAAATAATGTATAATATTTTTGAGGCGAATCAAATGACTATTGGTATTATATTATGATATGATTCTCTAAAGTGAACAAAATAAATAATTAAAAGTTCACTAAG
>JAJQEL010000073.1 GCA_021201655.1 Erysipelotrichaceae bacterium
AATAGCAAATCATTTTAATTATTTAAATTGTCTACTTGACAAAATCACTTCAAAAGCTCATGTTTTACTAAACTGTTACTTTTATTGTTTCACCATCAGGTCCTGGTGTTTCCCTTAAATATTTTTGAATCTCTTTTCTAACATCAGGATTACTAGCAACACAATTTTTGACACTCTTGACTTCACCACTAACCAAAGCATCAGCAAAGCCAGCACAGCCTGGATAGCCACAACCACCACAATTGGCATTTGGGAGCATGCCAGAAACAGCTTCAACACGTGGATCATCTTCAACCTTTAGAAATTGATTAGCAATTCCTAAAACACATCCAGCAATAGCTCCAATCACAGCTAAAGCCAATATTGCACTTATATCCATTAATTATTTTCCTCCTTATGATGAGAGTTCATAGTACAGCCAAAATTAGCACATGCACTACATTCCTCCATATCGTCACACCCTTCTGGTTTTGGGGTGTTTTTATTTAGCAAATACGTGCCAATAAAGATGGCAATCATAATTGCTAAAAATATTATTGCATAGATACTCATTAAACGATACCTGCAATTCCCATAATAGCACAAGCCATAATACCAGCCGTAATTAAAGCAATAGGTGCTCCTTCAAAGCTTTCTGGTACATCAGCAATATCTAATCTTTCACGAATTGTCGCAAAGACATAAATAACAATTGCAAAACCAATAGGGACAGCAAGTCCAGCAACAGCTGCTTCTATTAAATTATAACCTGCAGAAATATTGTCTAAAGCAACACCTAAAACAGCACAATTTGTGGTAATTAATGGTAAATAAACACCCATAGATTTATAAATTTCAGGACTTGTTTTCTTTAAAAACATTTCTACAAATTGGATAAGAGAGGCTATAACTAAGATAAAAGTAATTAAATCTAAGTATGTTATCTCTAATGGAACTAATACATAATAATATATAAAATAAGTTACAATAGATGCTACAAATATGACAAATGTTACAGCCAAGCCCATATTTAAAGCATTTTGTGGTTTTTTAGATAAACCCATTAATGGACAAATCGCATAAAACTTACTTAAAACAACGTTATTAACAAATGTTAAGCTGACAAATAAACCGATCAATTCCATATTACTTCACACTCGCTTTCTTTGTATTAACTTCTTTCTTTGTTCCTCTAACTTTAAGATATTGAATAAATGCTAAGATGCATCCTAATGCTATAAATGCACCAGCAGATTGGGTAAATATGCTAATAGCATAATCAGGAAAAAGCTCAATATTAAAGATCACTTGCGTGGCATCTAGAGGATTATATAAAGAAATACCACCAGTCCCAAGAAGTTGTCTTACAAATGAAATGACAAGGACTGCAAACAAATAACCAATACCCATACCTAAGGCATCAAGAATTGAATCTAAAACACCATTCTTAGAAGCAAATGCTTCAGCTCTACCTAAAATAATACAGTTAACAACAATCAAAGGAATAAATACACCTAAAGAATCATATAATTCAGGAGTATAAGCATTCATAATCATTTGTACGCATTTAACTAATGTCGCAATAATGACAATATATACAGGTATTCTTATTTCATTAGGAATAATATTTCTTAGCAGTGAGATAATAATATTACTCATAATCAAAACACAAATAACAGCGATACCCATACCTACAGCATTGGTAAGAGAAGTTGTAATAGCTAAAGCAGAACATAATCCTAATTGTAAAACAAATATAGGATTTTCCTTCAATAAACCTTTTTTAAAAATATCAAATTTTTTCATCTCAATACCTCCTACTGATAATTATCTTCAAAATGAGCAACACAATTATCAATTGTTTCTAAAACCGCACTAGAAGAAATAGTCGCTCCAGATATTGTATCAATATCACTACCAATATCACTACCAACGATAGAACTTACAAAAGCATCGTCACCAACTTGTGAACCCAATCCTTTTGTTTCACCACTTAAGTCAGTTACTACATATCCTTTATAAGTACCGTTATTATCTAAACCAATTAAAAATGTAATAGGTGTAGATGATGAATAACCATAAACACTACATTCATAAACATAACCTTCGTCGCCTGCTTTATAAACAGCTTCAATACCTTCATAATCATCTAAATTAGTTGACTCTTCACTAAATTCTTCACCAGGATAAATCTCTTCCAAACTTTCCTTGACAGTTTCAATGGCAGCCTCTTGAATAATAGGATTTGTTTGTGAATAAACAAAAGACATAACACCACCAGAAATACTGGCAACAATCGCTAGAAAAACGGTTAATTTTATAATCTTAGACATATTCCTAACCTCCTATTTCTGCTTGCTCAATAGCACCCTTAATGGCATTAATAATACCCGTCGCAGTTTTCGTAGCACCAGTTGATACATCAACATCATCAACATCATCAACACTCAAGTTACCACCAAAAACAGCTTCGACAAAAGCTTCTGCCACGTCACTCTTATCACTGGCATAAGTCACTTCACCTTTTTCAATCAAATCCTTACCAAAGCCATCTGTTTCACCACTATATTCTAAAACTGTAACAGATGTAATCGTATCCCCATCAATTTGTACAGCAATTTTCATTGGACTTGATGAACTAAAACCAGTGACTTCCATCACATAACCATCATCTGTAGTTTCAATATATGTCCAAGCAACTTGATTAGCCTCTTCTTCAGCTTTCTTGGCTGATTCTTCTTCAGCTTGTTGAGCTGCTAATTCTTCAGCTTCCACTTCATTTTTAATAGTATAACTAATACCACCAACACAAACAATTGAAACAGCCAATACTGCCACAATACTTAACCACTTTTGAGCTATCTTGGTATCAGTTCTACCTAAAATCAAGGAATCAATCAATGGTGTTAACATATTCATGATTAAAATTGAAAATAAGACACCTTCAGGATAGTTGGCTTTTAAACGAATAATCATAGTTAAAAAGCCTAAACCAACACCATAAATAATCTTCCCTTGCGGACTAGTAGGTGATGTAACTGGATCAGTGGCCATAAAGAAAGCCCCAAACATCAAACCACCTAAACATAAATGATAAAGTGGATAGGTTAATAAATCTAAGCCATTAATCACGGCAAAAACTTCGCTTAAAATAACAACTGTTAACAAATAAGAAACAGGAATTCTGGCATCAATAACTTTTCTAAATATCATCACAATACCTAAAACCAATATCAGGATAATACAAGTTTCGCCAAGTGCACCAGTATGACTACCTAAGAATAAATCAGCTAAAGAATAAGTAAAACTATCTCCACCTAACCAATTGGTAGCAGCCATCATAGTAATCGGAGTTGCAGAAGATGAAACATCAACGCCAGAAGGTGTAGATGTAGCAATCAAATCAGCACTAAATGCTAAATGGGCAACTACACGTCCTACTAAAGCCGGATTAAAAATATTTTGACCAAAACCACCATAAACCAATTTTCCTAAGAATATTGCAATAAATGATGAAACACCAACAACATATAAAGGAGTACCAATAGGTAAAGTTAAAACTAAAATAATCGCTGTTACCCAAGGAAAACTACTTTTTAAATAATCTAAGATGTTTTGCTTATGGATATAAGCCCAAACAATCTCGGTGACAAATGCCACCACTAATGAAACCACAAACATCAAGGCAACTTGAATAAATGGATCATTAGATAAATAGTTATAATAGAAATAAAATAATGTATAAGCCACAATCACCAACAAGGCAATAGTTAAATCACGCATAATACGCTGTGTTGAAAGTTTTTGACGATAGTTTGGTGATGTTCTCTGTAATGTAACCTTCATATAAACCTCCTATGCCTTCTTTCTTCTTTGCGCCAATTGATAACGACGTTTAGCTTTTGCGACCATATCTGTCACTTCAATCTTGCTTGGACAAATATATGTACACATACCACATTCTACGCAATCAAAGACATTCAATTTTTCAATCAAATCAGCATCCGCTGCTTTTTCTGCCTGCATAATACGTACTGGTTGTAAGTGAGCAGGACAATGCAATGTACATTCACCACATTTTAAGCAAGGTAATGGTTTAATATTTTCTTTCTTTAAAACGGTAATGGCATTACTATAAGTACAAATCACAAATGTATCATTCATGACTGACTTACCCATCATAGGTCCACCACCTAACAAAAAGCCATCAACCTCATCATCAATATAGCCACCAATTTTTTCAACTATATAATTAACTGGTGTCCCTACAGCAACATCCACATTTTGCGGATTTTTCAAACCATTACCAGACATAGTAACAACACGTCGAGAAATACATTCACCATTTCTAATCCCTTTTGAAACAGCAATGGCCGTGGCTGAATTATTAACAATGACGCCTACTTCTGCAGGTAATTTATCATAAGTTTTCTTTGTGATGGTTTCCACAAGTTTACGTTCCCAACCCATAGGATAACAATCTTCTACTTCCATTGGTGTAATATCACTATAATTCTTCGCTTCTTCAACCAATAATTCAAACAAATCAGGCTTATGTTCCTTAATTGCAATAATAGCTTTAGAAGCCTCAGCAGCTTTCATTAAAAACTTTGTGCCATCAAATAACGCTTTAATATCACGTTTCATAGCTAAATGATCACTTGTTAAAAAAGGTTCACATTCTACACCATTAATAATAATTGTATCAATGCTTTCAGGATGACCATATTTCAAAAAGGTTGGAAATCCAGATCCCCCTAAGCCTACAATACCTAATTCTTTAATAGCATAAACAATTTCTGCTTGCTTCATTTCATCAGGATTTTCAATATCAATAGCTTTAACACGTTCATTTTTATGATCGTTAATAATCACTATATGCTGTTGTTGTCTCTTGGAAGCATGCATCCTTTTTTCAATACCCTTTACAGTTCCAGATACAGATGCATAAATAGGTACATAAACACTCTTTCGTACTGCCAATTTTGTCCCAATACAAACATGATCGCCCTCTTTAACCAGAACATCAAAATCTGTAGCCATACCTATAACCAAAGGAATATAAACAACATCAGGATCTTCAATTGTTAAAATAGGCTTATCTTTTGTCAAGCCTTTCTGACCATCAAGCTTTGCTTTTGCTTTGCCAGATAAAATACTCATATTATCCCTCCATACTCCTAATATTTCTTCCCTATTATAACACTTAAAAGCAAAATTGGAAATAAAACTTCACGTTAATTTTTTCACACTTTCGATAAACGACAAATGCTAAATTATTGTTGTCGAATTAATACTTTAAGTTGACAAATCAACTTAAAGTATTATAATTAAAATAAAGGAGCTAACATGAACGAATTTGAACAATTTTTACTCATTTTTTCACGCAGTGAAAAGAAATTACAACAGCTGAGAAATCATGTTTTCGATAGTCTAAATATAAAATCATCGGCTATAACCTATATAATACTACTCAAAAACAACTTTGATGGATTACAAGCTAATCAATTATGTAAATATAGTGGTTATGATAAGGCTCTTATTTCACGTATTACTAATGAATTAATAGAAAAAGGTTACATCTGCCGTAATCCAAAGGATAATCATAAGCAACGTGGTTATCGTTTAATACTAACTACTGAAGGATGGGAATTGTCACAAAAAGTGGAACTATTAATGAAACCACTACAAGAAGCATTTGAAAAAGATATACCACCAGAAGATTTAGAAAAATTCTATCAAACAATTATGATTATGGCAAAAAACATGAATGATTTAGAATTAAATGAAAGAAGGTTAAACAATGATCAATAAAATCAAAGAAAATACAAGAAATATTATTATTTGTCTAGGTGAATTTATTATTGGTATCTTATTATTTATTAATCCTGTTGAATTTACTTCTAATATTATTATTGTAGGTGGTATTTTACTGGTATGTATGGGAATAGGAAATATTATTTCATATCTTAGAAAAGAAGTGAGCCTATCTAATCGTGGTTTATCAACAGGTATTATTTATATTCTCTTAGGATTATTCTGTATTCTGCAATATCAATGGTTTATTAATACTTTTCCCGTTATTACTACTTTATATGGAGCTGTTATGTTAGTGATTGGTATAGATAAGATACAATGGGGTGTAGATTTAATAAGAAATAAAAGAAAATATTGGTACTATGGTATTTTTGATTCTTTATTAACCATTATTTTAGCCATTGTTATATTAATGATTTCTAATATGGATAATGATATATTATGGATTGTTTTAGCTTTATCATTGGTTATTGTAGCTATCTTTGATTTAGTCACTATTATATTAGGAGCAAAAGAAAAATATAAAGTAGAAATTGTCGATGAGATCAAAGTCGAAGAATCTGTTGAAGACAATACAAATGAAGAAGCTAAAGAAAAGGTTGAAGAAGATCTACTTGTTAAAGAATTTATAGATGTAAAGGATAATAATAATGAAGAAGGATTATAAGAAATATATTTATTTAACATTATCTTTATTTATTTTATGGTTTGTGATTCATTATTGGCATAGTTTTACTATTATTATCAACTTACTACTAGTAGCTATGGAACCTATTATTATAGGTGCTGTCATAGCTTATATTGTGAATATTCCAATGACTTTTTTTGAATGGCACTTTCCTAAAACAGACAATAAGATACTCAACAAAAGCAAACGCCTCTTGTGTATGTTAGCTGCTATTATTTCTTTTGTTATTATTGTTGCATTACTTTGCGTTATTGTGATACCTGAACTTATTTCGGCTTTAAGTGTTCTTTCCAAAGGTATCCCACAAGTGATTGATTTTATAACCAGCAACGAAACAATAATGAGTTTTATTCCTAAAGACACCTTAGCACAAATTCAAGCTATCGATGAACAACAGCTTGTTGATAGTTTGGTTAATTTGTTCTTATCAGGTGCTGGCGATATTACCCAATCATTGATTGGCTTTCTCTCTTCCGCCCTCGCTACAATATCAACATTTGTCATAGCTATTATCTTTAGTATTTATCTTTTAATTGGTAAAGAAACACTGTTAAAACAAATTCAACGTTTTATGAATGTTTATTTTAAACCGCAATACAAAAATACAATCAATCTTATTTTCACTACTCTTAATAATAGTTTTCATAAATTCATTGTTGGACAATGTATTGAAGCAATGATTATTGGTATATTATGTATGATTGGTATGTTTATTTTACAATTCCCTTATGCTTCGATGATTGGTATGCTGATTGGCTTTACAGCTCTTATCCCTGTAGCTGGGGCTTATATTGGTGCAGCGGTAGGTGCTGTTATGATCATGACTGTATCTCCTTCTTCAGTTATTCCTTTTCTTATTTATATTGTTGTGTTACAACAATTTGAAGGTAATATCATTTATCCCCGTGTTGTTGGTACTTCATTAGGGCTACCTGGCTTATGGGTTTTAGCTGCTGTTACAGTTGGCGGAAGCATCTTTGGAATATTAGGTATGTTAGTTGCTGTACCGTTAGTATCGGCTATCTATAATCTTATAAAAATGGATATGAACGCCAAAGAAATGGATCTACAATGATCCATTTTCTTAATAAGTAAAAATGAGCAATGTCAAATAATTATTGATATAATGTTGGTGGAGGGATAAATATGATTAAATGTATAGTCTGTGATTTAGATGGGACACTTATTAGATTTGATGATACAATTGAAGAAAGAACATATAAGATATTAAAAGATTGTATGAATAACGGAATCGAATTTATTATTGCCACAGGTAGAGATATTAATATGGTTATAGACGTTTTAGATGATTATCATCTTGATTGTGATTTAATTTTAAATAATGGGGCACAATATTGTAATAGACACCAAACACTTAATGAAATATATCCGATGGATAATGATGCTTTTATTAAAATAGCGACTATTTTAAATGATTATGGTTACTTATTAGCCATTCATACTGATAATGGAAAATATTCCTTTATGGATAAAGAAGCATTTTGGGATTATCATTATGAATTATTAACAAAGTCACATAATGATAAATTACCTAAGAAAACATTCACTACTAGGGAAGGTTATCTTCGCGATCTCCACTTTGCAGCAAATGCCAAAGAAATAATTGATAAGGGTATCAAAGTATTAAAAATAGATGCCAGACATAAGGATGCTTATTCAATTAAAGGTGTTAGAGAGCAATTAAATATTGACCATTTAGATATTTCTTCATCTTATGAAGATAATATTGAAATCACCTCAGATGCTTCCAATAAAGGCCTATTATTAGAGAAAGTTATCAAAAGAAAAGGTTATCAAAAAGATGAGGTTGCCGTTTTTGGTGATGGTGAAAATGATGCCCCAATGCTTAAAAGCTTTTCCTATTCTTTTGCTCCTAAAAATGCATCTAAACATGCTTTAAAAGCAGCTGCATATAACCTTAGGACAACATGTGAAGAAGGTACAGTCTATGAAGGCTTACAAATTTTAAAAGAAAAGAAACTCATATAAAAAGGAATTCATATGAATTCCTAATGTTTAATTAAATGAACAATGGTATCAAACTTGGCTGTATAAGGATAGCTATCAAGCGGTATCATTGTTTTTATTTTGTAGTTATCTTTTAAAGCTTCAAGATTCTTTGCTAAAGTAGATGGATGATCACTTACAATAATGATATTTCTAGCTTTTGATAAGATAACACTTTGAATCATTGCATCTGATAAGCCTTCTCCTCTTGCTATCACATAATCAAACGTTTTTCTCCTACATCTTGATATAACTGTTTTATCTACATTATGACAGATAAATTCAACATTGTTTTTATGTAATAATTTCATGTTAGCCTGCGCATCTTGAATGTTTTCTTTTTTCTCATCCACAGCAACAATATCATGATCCAAAGCAAGTTCTAATAATCCCATACCACAATTTAAAGATAAAATATCTCCTTCATCAATCATAGATTGAATAAGTGATAATTTCACTTCCTCCATCTCTGGATTGATTGGATAATCTGCTTTAATAGAAATTTCATATGGCTGTTTTAAACACTCAAATGATAATTTTGAATCACCATATAACTTTGTATAACCTTTCATATCAAAATCTTGATATCTTGCAGTATTAATTGTATACCAGATAGATTTAACAGCAGGGATGCGACTGATACGTTTAACTACTTCATCTTTTAAGCCATCATTACCTGTTACAAATAAGACTTGAATCTGATTATGAATAAGTCGCATACGAATAAAACGTAAGCCTTTCTTGAATTTTTCATTATAATCCCTAACATGACACTCATTCAAAATATCTTCAATCTGTTGTAAGCATTCATTAATAAGTGGGCTTTGTGTAATACATTGATCCATTAACGTTAAATATTTACTTTCCCTTTGATAAATACCAAATCTTACTTTGCCTTGAAAATAAGTTACTGGTAAATTGACAACATTTTTATAACCAACTGTTTTATCAGCGGCAATCGTATCTTTCATTGGTAAATATTTTAAAGGAAGCTTTGTGTATTTTCTTAAAGCATCTTTTAATAAATCTTTTTTATAAATTAACTGCTGATTATATTCATAACAAGTAAGCGAGCATCCTAAACAATGCTCGTCTTCTTTACATATCGTTTTTTGACGATATAATGATTGTTTAATATATTTTTTTACTTTTCCTTTATAATACTTAGGATTTGTATTATCTAATTCTACTTCAACAACTTCACCAGGTAATGCATTATCGACAAAACAAACTTTTTTATTGATATAGCCTATTCCTTCTCCATTAATTCCTAACTTTTTAATCTCAATCTGAGTTACCCTCATCTTCTAATCTCCTTAAATGTAAAATATTTGTCACATACATCCCAATATAAAAGATTTCTGCAGCCCATTTAAAAACCCATAATATAATAATCACAGATGCAAGTGATCCGTAAACATTCGAAAAATTGGCAAATCTAAAATAAATACTTAATGCATAGTATAACACTAAATACAATGCACATGCCACCAATGCGCCTTGAAATGAATCGGCAGGATGAATATGTAAACGAGGTACAACTGAATATATAACCATAAATATAAGGACCAACAAAAAATATAATAAAATATGTCTAATTCCCACTAAATTATATAAGGAATTAAAAACAGTTGCAAGTGGCCCTGTTAATAATACAACGCATACTCCTACAAATAATAATAAAATCAAAAATGTTATTCTAAAAGCATATAGATAAAATCCAATAGCACTTTCATCCTGGTCATTCATAAACATATTTTTAGATATTTGATAAATATTTCCAATTCCTTTTGCAATTGTCCATAAGGAAACAATAATCGTCGCAAAAGCCATCGTATTTAAGTTCCTTGATTCTAATACTTCTATTAATATTGAAGCATATTCCGATGTAATAATCTGATTAATCATATTTTCTAAACCAGACATGTTGACATTTAAAATAGACATAGCTACTGCTAACAATGAAAAACAAGGCACTAAAATCATAACTAAATGAAATGCTAAAGCAGCTGAGGCATAAGAAGGCACAACTTCTCTATAATCCTGAAAAATTTTAAGACACCTATCATATAATTCATCAAAATCATATTTACTTAATTTTAATTTCATATTGTTGCCCTCCCGCAAAAAATTAATCTTTTTCTTTTATATTTTCCTCTTCGTGTAATAATTCTAATTGTAATATCACAATTCTATTTTTATCAATCTCTTTAATAGTTAATAAAGTCTGATTGATTTTTATGACTTGATTCAACTCTGGTGACCCGTTACACTCTCCTAATACCAAACCACCAATAGATTCAAAATCATCACATTCAAAATCTGTACCACATACTTCGTTAACTTCATCAATATCCAAACTACCATCAATCAAATAAACATCATTACCTAAATTAACAATTGAATATTCTTCCTGATCATATTCATCATCAATTTCACCAACAATTTCTTCCACTATATCCTCTAAGGTAACAACACCACTCATTACACCATATTCATCTAAAACAATAGCTAAAGAAACATGTTCTTTACGCATTGACTCAAAAACATCCGAAATATTATTAAACTCATAAACCACAAAAGAATCACGCATTATATTTTTTACATCGAAAGTTTCTTTATCAATATCATTAATAATCAAATCTTTAATATGTAAAACACCAATGATTTCATCATAGCTTTCGGAATGAACAGGAATACGAGAAAACTGAGATTCTCTTACAACATCCATTAATTCTTCATATGTAATATCATCACTAACACTTTCCACATGAATACGTGGAGTCATTATTTCCTTAATTTCAGTATCTCCAAAATCAAAAACATTATGAATCATTTCTCTTTCTTCTTCCTCTAAGACACCTTCTTCATGGGATACATTCACAATTGTTTTTAAATCTTCTTCAGTCATAGATGGACCATTATCCTTATCCCCACCAATAAGATGAATAAAAAATCCTGAAATAATATTTAAGATATATACAATAGGTGTAAATAAAACACTTAATATTTGAATAAAACCACTCACCATAAAAGCAATTTTTTCAGCATTTTTTGTTGCAATTGTTTTAGGCGTAATTTCACCAAACAATAAAATAGCCAAGGTACAAACACCTGTTGCAATACCGACACCAATACCTTCATTACCTAAAAGGGAAATGACAAATGATGTCGTCAATGAAGAGGCACCAATATTAACTAAATTATTACCTATTAAAATCGTGCTTAAAAGATGATCTTTATCTTCTAATAAATTCATTACTCTAAGAGCTGTCTTATTTCCTTCATCCGCTAAAGTTCTGACTTTAATCTTATTTAAACTCATAAAAGAAGTTTCACTCATAGAAAATAATCCTGACAATACAAGCAGGCATAATAAAACTACAATCATGACTATCTGATCCGAGTCCATTTATATAAAAACACTCCTTTTTATTTAATATATTTATTTTATCACAATTATTTCTATTTAGGAATAATTTTGGTAGAAATATGTTGAAATATTTATTTATCAAGAGGTTTATCTTTTAATTGTTTCATCAATTCCTTATGTTGTTTGTTTTTTTGTACTAAAAGTAAAATAGGAAATACTATCGCACAAATAGCTATAATTCCTAAAAATATTGTTATAAGAATTTGATTAACCAAAAACATTTTAGTCACCTCAAAACACATTATAAATGAAAATATTGTATAATTCAATTTAAAAAGTGACAAACTGTTTTATCTGTCACTTGTTTTTAAATTCACAAATGTTAAAATTTACAAAAAAGAAAAGGAGAATAAAAATGGCAAACAGATTTGTATTAAATGAAACAAGTTATCATGGTAAAGGTGCTATTAATGAAATCCCTAATGAGGCTAAAGCAAGAGGATTTAATAAAGCATTAATTTTTTCTGATCCAGATTTATTAAAGTTTGGTGTTACAAAAAAAGTCACTGATTTATTGGACGAAGCTGGTTTAGCTTATGATATTTACTCAGAGATTAAACCTAATCCCACTGTAGAAAATGTTCAACATGGTGTTGAAACATTAAAAGCATCAGGTGCTGATTATATTATTGCAATTGGTGGTGGATCATCAATGGATACAGCTAAAGCTGTAGGTATCATTGATAAAAACCCTGAATTCGCTGATGTTAAGAGTTTGGAAGGCGTTGCTCCTACGAAAAATCCTTGTACCCCAATTTTTGCAGTTCCTACAACTGCTGGAACAGCTGCTGAAGTTACAATTAATTATGTTATTACTGATGTAGAAAAAGATCGTAAGATGGTTTGTGTTGATGTTCATGACATTCCACAAATTGCTTTTGTAGATCCTGATATGATGTCAACAATGCCTAAAGGTTTAACTGCTGCAACTGGTATGGATGCTTTAACACATGCTATTGAGGGTTATATTACAAAAGGCGCATGGGAAATGAGTGATATGTTCCATCTAAAAGCTATTGAAATTATTTCTAAATCTTTAAGAGGAGCTGTTGATAATACACCTGAAGGTCGTGAAGGTATGGCCTTGGGTCAATATATAGCTGGTATGGGCTTCTCTAATGTTGGTTTAGGTTTGGTTCACTCAATGGCTCACCCATTAGGAGCCTTATATGATACTCCTCATGGTGTTGCTAATGCTATTATTTTACCAACAGTTATGGAATATAATGCACCATATACTGGTACTAAATATAAAGATATTGCTGAAGCTATGGGCGTTGATACTACTGGTATGTCTCAGGAAGAATATCGTCAAGCTGCCATTGATGCTGTAAAACAATTGTCAAAAGATGTAGGTATTCCAGAAAACTTAAAAGAGATTGTTAAAGAAGAAGATTTAGATTTCTTAAGTGAATCTGCTTTAGCAGATGCATGCTGTCCTGGTAACCCAAGAGATACAAGTGTTCCTGAAATTAAAGCATTATATCAATCATTACTATAAGAAAATACCCTGTAAACTACAGTTTACAGGGTATTTTTTAATAATTATTACTATTTATATTGGTTTCTAAGTCTATTATTATAATTGTTGATGAATCAATTTTAGTCATCATTTGTTTCATATAACTTTCAGCAATAGCAATACATCCATCAGTATTTGGAGAACTTGTTTTACAGTGAAGGAAAATGGCTGAACCCTTGCCATATGTGTTGGATGAATTATAATTGAAAGCTGCCACATAATTATAGCCAGGGTCCATAATCAATCAAATGCTCATCTTTACTTTTATCGCAATCATGTTCCTGCAAGCTTTCATCAACAAATTGATTATAATATTGGTCACCTCCACACCAATACATAGTACTGGTAATTTGTGTATAACCCATTAATGTACCTGGATTAGCAGCAATACCCATAAGCATAGTAAATTTATACATTCCTATAGGTGTTTTTCGATCTCCCTCACGTGATTTGCCAAGACCATATTGGCCTAATGCAGCCGATGTGCTAATAACTTTTCCCCAACTATCATTACTTTTTTCATAATATTCAAACGTACCTGATTGGGACGACATGGAACTTGCTTTAACGATGATAATTTTACTGGTATTATTAGCTACTTTTAAAGTCGAAATATCAAAAGTATTTGCAGAAGTATTAGCACTACTACTAGATGTAGTACTATTGGAACTTTTAGAAGTACTACTAGTAGAGCTAGATGCTTGATTAGTTGATTTTGAATCACTAGAAGAAGATTGTTCATCATCAGTTTCTTCTTCTTTTTCTTCTACGATTACTTTAACATTAATTTCCTTAGTTGCTAAATTACCATTATATTACAGGAAATAAAAAATGGTTGCAAAATACAACCATTTAAATATCTTTATGCATAATATATTTAAGTTTGAAGAATATTAAACTATTCATAAAATTATTCTTTTCCTGAATTGTAATATCCTTATTAGAAGCTATCTTATCAATAATCGGTTTATTATCTTTAATAAGATTATCAACAGCATCATCTTCATGTGTTAAATCAATAAGATAATCATGCAGTTTTATTTCCAGATCAGAATCATTAAATACGACATAATTAAAATGATTCTTCTCATCAATAATATTCATAATATTCCTAGCTAATAATTCTCTTTCAAAGTGCATTATGCATCCTCTTCTTCTATTTGTATCTGAATATTAGAATCTTCGACCTTTATATTCTTAACAGCATCATCCGCTGTAGCAAATAAAGGAATATCTATCAATTCTTCATTCACATCTTCATTATCTAACTTTACTTTTATACCCATAATATGCCTCCATTTGATATTATATCAAACCTTATTCATCTTTTGAAGTATTGATTTTTAATAATTTAAATATTTCTACAATAATAATCGGCAACAATACTAAACCAATAATCTCTAAAATATTATTTAGAGGTAAGACAGGAATACTAAAGATTGATCTTAATTGTGGTATAAGTAAAATAATAAATACTAATGATGCAGAAACAACTTCAGCTAATAATAACATCTTATTTTTTAATGGATGTGTTACAAATAATGATTTTTTATTATTTCGAATATTAAACACATGAACTAATTCTGATAATGATAGTACCACAAAAGCCATTGCCTGTCCTATTTCTACACGGACAACTTCACTTGATAACATCACACCATTTTCATACACTACTGGTAAATCAGCTTCAGGCGTAGCTAAACCAATAAGGAAAGCAGCTAAAGTAATAAGTCCAATCATGACACCTTGATAAGCAATACGCCATGTCATACCTTTAGAAAAGATACCTTTGGTTTTTAAAGGTTTGCGATTCATAACATCTTCTTCAGCAGGATCAACTGCTAAAGCTAAAGCTGGCAATGAATCCGTAACAAGATTAATCCATAAAATATGGATTGGTAATAATATTTCAATAAGGCTCATATCGATATGATAACGAGAAGAAATCCAAGGAGTTAATAAAATTGCCAGGAATAATACTACAATTTCACCAATATTACTTGAAAGCAAGAATTGAATAGCTTTTAAGATATTATCATAAATCACACGACCTTCTTCCACCGCTGCTACAATTGTGGCAAAGTTATCATCAGTTAAAATAACATCTGCTGCTTCTTTTGAAACATCTGTACCAACAATGCCCATTGCACAACCAATATCAGCAGTTTTTAATGCTGGAGCATCATTGACACCATCTCCTGTCATAGCAACAATTTCACCATTAGCTTGCCACGCTTTAACAATTCTCACTTTGTGTTCTGGTGAAACACGTGCATAAACAGAATAATGACGAATATTCTTTTCTAGCTCATCCTGTGACATTTCTTCAAGTTCACTGCCAGTAATAGCCTCTGAATCATCTTGTAAAATACCTAATTCTTTGGCAATTGCAATAGCTGTCATTTTATGATCACCAGTGATCATAACCGTTTTAACACCAGCATGTTTACAGCTGTTGATAGCAACTTTCACTTCTTCTCTAGGAGGATCTATCATCCCGACCATACCAATAAAGATTAAATCATTTTCCAACGTTTCTAATTCTTCATCACTAGGTAAATGATTTAAGACTTTATAAGCCATGGCTAATACACGTAAAGCATCCTGCGCCATTAATTCATTATAACGATCCAATTGTTTCTTATAATTATCCATATCATCTTTGATATTGCCATCAATAATATAATGAGAACATTTATCATATAATTCATCAATACCACCTTTAGTATAAACAATATATTGATTATCGACTTTATGGACCGTAGTCATAAGCTTACGATCAGAATCAAAAGGTATTTCTGCTACACGTGGATATTTTGTATTGATATCATTACCATAATTGAGTTTATAGCCCATATCAATGAGGGCTGTCTCCGTTGGATCACCTGTCAAGGTTTGATCAGCTGCAATTTTGGTATCATTACAAAGCATACATGCCTTAATTAATATATCTAACTCATTGTTACTATCATGAATGTCTTCTAATGATTGAATATGTTCATTATAATAGACTTTTTTGACTGTCATCTTATTTTGCGTTAAAGTACCTGTTTTATCTGAACAAATGACAGACGCACTACCTAAAGCTTCTACAGCAGGAAGTTTTTTAATAATCGCATGCTTTTTAACCATGCGCTGTACCCCTATAGCTAACACGATTGTTGATACCGCTGCCAACCCTTCAGGAATAGCGGCCACAGCTAAACTGACGGCAATCATAAACATATCAATAACATCTTTACCATAAAGCAACCCAATCACAAACATGACTGCACATATCACTAAACAGGCAATACCTAAAGTTTTACCTAAATCGTTCAATTTCTTTTGTAAAGGTGTTTCATTACTTTCTGTTTCATTAAGAATACCAGCAATCTTGCCGACTTCACTATGCATTCCTGTTTCCACAACAATTCCTTTACCTCTACCATAAGTAATCAAAGATGAAGAAAAAACCATATTGGTACGATCTCCAATACCTACCTTTTCATCTGCAATCACATTAATTGATTTTTCTACAGGAACTGATTCACCTGTTAAAGAAGACTCCTGAGCTTTTAAATTCATAGCTTCAATTAAACGCATATCAGCCCCTACATAATCACCAGTATCTAATATCACAATATCGCCTGGTACTAATTCTTTAGCTGGAATGACATTTAATTCACCATTTCGCATAACCTTCGCTACATGAGCACTTAATTGCTGTAAGGCTTCCAGTGACTTTTCCGCTCTATCTTCCTGGACAACACCTATAATAGCATTCATAATAACAACTATCATGATAATAATTGTATCAGTAATACCTTCTCCTTGTAGTGATCCCACAATTCCAGAAACAACGGCTGCAATAATTAAAACAATAATCATAAAATCCTTAAATTGATTTAAAAACTTTATTAGTATTGTTTCTTTCTTCTTTGTCTCTAATTCATTTAAGCCATACTTTTTTTTGTTTTCTTCGACTTGTTGTTGATTTAAACCATTTTGTACATCACTCTGAAAAAAATCTGCAATTTCTTTTTCACTTTGATTAAACCATTTCTTTTCCATTTTCTACCCCTTCTATTTTATATATCTCATCAATATAAAAAGCAAGATCATCAAATAAGATACATAAAACGTATTTTATTTGAAACTCTTGCTTACCATATAGGTTACTAACCATGCAATTGCTTGCCGTGTTGTTGATTAGTAGTTTATAAGCTACTCCGTTTCCGTAAGTTATAATATCATAAAAAATGATTTAAGTAAATTTATTTTTAAAATTTCTATTATACAAATTACTCGATTTGTTCAATATGATGAGGTATTGTGACTTCAAAAGTCGTCATATGATTATCACTTGTAAGCTTAATCATTCCATCATGTTGTTCAACGATTGTTTTAGCAATTGATAAACCTAAGCCAGAACCACCGGTAGAAGATGATCTTGATTCATCTAAACGATAGAATTGTTCGAAGACCATATCTATTTTATCCTGGGGAATCGTTTTCCCATGATTCATAAATAAAATATGCGTATATTCATTATCTTCATAAGATTCTATATGAATAGCACTATGGTCATTTCCATAATAGAAAGCATTCTTTAAAATATTGTTGAAAACTCTCGCGATTTTATTTGGATCAGCATATATTTTTATGGCTTCATCAACTTTTAGCAGTATTTCCTGGTCTTTTTGTATCAATATAGGAAAGAATTCTTCTTTCATTTGTTGCAATAAATAAGATAAGTTAATTTCCTCTTTATGTAACGGACTTGATGATTGATTAATTTTTGCAATGTCAAAGAATTCATTAATAAGACTTTCCAAGCGATAAGCTTTTTCTAAAGTTATATGTGTATACTCTTTACGTTTTTCATCTGTCAAATCATTAGCTTCATCTAATAAACATAAATAACCAATAACGGATGCAAGAGGAGTTTTGATATCATGAGCTAAATAAGCAATCATGTCAACCTTATGCTGAGCCTCTTTAATCGCTTTCTTTTCATTTTCCATGCTTTCAAATTTTAAATCATTAAGATCATTTTCTAATTCCACTAAGTATTTATCTAAATGAATACGTTGATCATCTTTTTGAAACAATATCTTCATTTGTGAAAAAACATGGGATATCTTCCTTATCGCATACATCTCTACTAATAACGAATTCAATAATAACACAACCAACAAAACAAAAGATATAACTGTCGATTTATTCTGTAATAAGAAATGAGCAAAATCCCATCCAATAATACTAGCTGTAATATCAACAAAAGCACCATTATAATAACGATCCATAAAAGTCATAAATAAAACCATAATTATAATAGATATAAACGCAAATAAAACATGTGTTTTTAATATTTCATATTGAAATTTTCGTGTATAATTCTTAGCCAATTTTATAACCTACTCCCCATACTGTCTGTATATATTTTGGATTTTCCGCACTATCATGCATCTTTTCTCTTAAATGACGAATATGTACCATAATCGAACTGCTGGAATTCGTATAGTATTTTTCTCCCCATAATTCCTGATATATTTGATCTGCCTTAACCACTTTTCCACGATTAACACAAAGCATCCACAAAATTGAAAATTCTGTAGGCGTTAATGATAGATTCTCATTATTTAATAAACATTGATGATTATCATTATCTATTGTTAAGCCAGCAATGGTAATAATATTTTCTTTTTGCTTATTAGACATCATTTGATATCTTCTTAGCTGAGCTTTTACCCTAGCCATGAGTTCTAAAGGTCTAAATGGCTTAGTAACATAATCATCTGCGCCTAAAGTTAAACCTGTGATTTTATCAATTTCTGTTTCTTTAGCTGTTAACATAATAATAGGAAAATCATATTTTTCTCTTATTTTTTGACAAATAGTTAAGCCATCAATATCGGGTAACATAATATCCAAAATAGCCAAATCAATATTTTGTGTTTCTAAGCATTTCAATGTTTCACTACCAGTATAAAATTTATATACTTCAAAGTTTTCGTTTTTTAAATAAAGTTCTACAAGATCAGCAATTTCTTTTTCATCATCAACGACTAAAATATTCATAATTCATCACCTACCATTATTATATTACATTATAATTGTGAATATCTTAAGAATTACTTAAAAAAGTATGTGAATTGATTTTATTCTATGGATGATAAGGATTTTTTATCATTTTTTATAACAGATGATAAATTATAATAAATATTTATTAAAAGTTTTATTTTTTATTTCAACTTGTGTATAATGGGTACTCGAGGAGGACTTTATATTATGGAATATATTGAAAGAGTTTTAAAAGAAGTGAAAGCTAAAAATCCAGATCAGCCAGAATTTATTCAAGCTGTTGAAGAAGTATTAGAAAGCTTGGAACCAGTGATTGCTGCGCATCCTGAATATGAAGATATGGCTATTTTGGAAAGATTAACAGAACCTGAAAGAACTTTAATGTTTAAAGTACCTTGGGTTGATGATGAAGGTAAAGTCAGAGTTAATAGAGGATATCGTGTTCAATTCTCTAGTGCTATTGGACCTTATAAAGGTGGATTAAGATTCCATCCAACAGTAAACTTAGGTATTATTAAATTCTTAGGTTTTGAACAAATTTTCAAGAATTCATTAACAACTTTACCTATCGGTGGTGGTAAAGGTGGTTCTGATTTCGATCCACAAGGTAAATCTGATGGTGAAGTTATGCGTTTCTGCCAATCATTTATGACAGAATTATATCGCCATATCGGTCCTAGTGTAGATGTCCCTGCTGGTGATATTGGTGTTGGTGGAAGAGAAATCGGTTATTTATTTGGTCAATATAAGAGAATTAAAGATGCTTATGAAAATGGTGTTTTAACTGGTAAAGGTATGCCTTACGGTGGTTCTTTAATTAGACCTGAAGCTACTGGTTATGGTGCTGTTTATTATGGTAAAGAAGTTTTAGCTCATTTTAATGATACATATGAAGGTAAAACAATTGCTTGCTCTGGCTATGGTAACGTTGCTTGGGGTGTTTGCTTAAAAGCTAGAGATTATGGAGCAAAGGTTGTTTCTATTTCTGGTAGAGATGGTTATGTTTATGATCCTGATGGTATTGTTACTGATGAAAAGATTGATTTCTTATTAAAGATCAGAAGTTCTAACGATGTTAAATTAAAAGACTATGCTGAAAAATTTGGCTGTGAATTCCATCCTGGTGAAAAACCATGGGGCTTAAAAGTAGATATGGCTTTCCCATGTGCTACGCAAAATGAAATCGGCGAAGAAGAAGCTAAATTATTAGTTGCTAATGGAGTTAAATATATTATTGAAGGTGCTAACATGCCTACTAAGCCTGAAGCTATTAATTATTTCTTAGCTAATGGTGGTACTTTAGGTCCTGCTAAAGCTGCAAATGCTGGTGGCGTTGCAGTATCAGCTTTAGAGATGTCTCAAAACTCTATGAGATATAACTGGACTGCAGAAGAAGTAGATCAAAAATTACATGATATTATGATTAGTATTCATAATAACTCTGTAGCAGCTGCTGAAAAATATGGTTTAGGCTATGACTTAATCAAAGGTGCTAATATCGCAGGATTTGAAAAAGTTGTAGATGCTATGATTGCACAAGGTATTTATTAAAGGGCAAAGGTTCACTTTAAGTGAACCCAATGGCATGAACTTTAGAGGTACCCTCATATGCGAGGGTACCTCTTAATTT
>JAJQEL010000008.1:0-12779 GCA_021201655.1 Erysipelotrichaceae bacterium
TCCTTAGTGAACTTTTAATTATTTATTTTGTTCACTTTAGAGAATCATATCAAAATAATTCATTTTACCTTTATTTAAAATTCTAAATAAGATATGTAAAGCAATATAAGTCACAACAGCACTTACAATAAATGAAATTAAATAAGGTAACCATAACGAAGCGAGAACATCACTCGCTAAAAAATCACCAATCTTTAAGATGATAGCACCAAAACTAACAGGCATAAACATAAAGAAAGAAAAATCTCTTGCGGTCTTTTGATCCAAATCACCTAAAATACCACCAGTTATCGTTGCACCACTTCTTGATATCCCTGGTAACAAGGCTAATAGTTGAAAAGCACCCATACGTAAAGCATCCCATAAATTAAGATTCTTTTTATGCCTTCTACCATTGTACCCCTTTTTATGTATTAACATCAAAAAGCATGCTGTTACTAATAACGTACAACCAACTAATTTCACATTAGAAAAAGCAACCTCAATATAATCATTGAATAATACACCACCAATAGCCACAGGAATCGTTGCCACAATGAGTAACATACAATAACGGAAATCTCTTATCTTATTATCCCTTTGACTAGGCACACATATATAAGTAAAAAATGAAGTAATTAATCTAACAAGATCTTTACGATAATAAAACATAATAGCAAGCAGTGATCCTGTATTCACTAAAACCTCAAAAGTAATATCCGTACTAGGAAAAGTCCAACCCAAATGGGTAAAAATACTTTTAAAAATAACTAAATGTCCACTACTAGAAATTGGTATTGGTTCACTTAATCCTTGAATAGCTCCTAAAATCGCATAAACTAAAATATTCTGTAATAATTCCACATCGTTCACCTCTTCATTATTATATATGAAATAAACTTAAAAATATAGAAATAATTATAAATATACATATTTTGAGAAATACTAATCATAGAATAATATGGTGGAGGAATCGATATGTTTATTGTAAATTATGTTTATGATGATGAAGAACTTTTGGAGCCCTATGAATGGGAAGAAAATGATATGTATCAAAAGTATGATTACTTACCGATTTATAAAGTATCAATAAAACAGTTACATGACTTTATATATGCTAAAATGAAGCTATTATATGATGATTATGATACTTTTATTGTATCAGATGGACACTATAGCCTGGTTATAGAAACGAAAGAGGGTAAAATATATCGTCGAGGAACCATGAATTATCAGCAACAATATAGAATTAAACAAATAACTCATATCTTAAAAGAAACTTATTTTTCTTATTATATTATTGCAGAAGCTTATGAAAAAGAATTTGGTTTAACGAGAGATGAACGTTTAAAGAAACAATGCATCGAAGAAGTAATCGATGAAATATTTTTAACCCACAATGATCTATTTACAAAATTATGTGACGAACTTCATATTCATGAAGAAAATGCTCATGAGAATTATCTTATACTAAAGAAACGTTTAGAAAAAGGATATACTTCTTTGCATGAAATACTTTATCATGAATTGGTATTAAAAAAGTAAGCTTACGCTTACATTTCATTATGAATAAGATTTAATATCATTTCTACAAAAATGATAGAAATACTTTGAATATCAAACACGGATTGGTTTTTAAAAGTCAATCCAGGTAATACAATCTTATGAGTGAAAGCATCACCAATATCAGCATTCTCATTCATGGTAATCAGATATGATCTTTTAGGCATATTTTTTAATAAATCAGGAACATAACGTTGAAAATCATTTCTTTGTCCTGACAAAGAAAAATGTATTATAATAGCATCACTAGTAATATTACGACTATGATGAGAAATACTGATAAAATCAGTCATCGTTGTATTTTTTATTCCAAAATCCAATAATCCCATAGATAAATGTTTAACAGGTAATGAAGAATAGTAGATACCTGTAATATAGATAGGATACTTTTTCAATATATCATTGACAAGCTCTATAATCATATCTCGATCAATATTTTGGAATTGATTGAGTATTTGTATATAAGTATTCGTTAATTGATTCAATAAATCTGAAGAATCTAAAGGTTGATGATTTGTATGGATATATTGAATCATTTCATAACGAAAATCTTTATATCCTTTAAATCCTAATGCTTGACAAAAACGTAGAACAGCAGATGTTGATGTATCAGATTCATTGGCAATTTTTGTAATTGTATGCGTTTCAATATATTCTGGATGCTTTAATATAAATGTTGCCACTTTCGCTTCAGCTTTTGAAAAATCATTTTGATGTAGTTTTATGGTATTGATTAAATCCATGATGCTCACCTCAAAGACATTATAAAACAAATTTTCAATTTTTCATAACAAAATTATCAATAAAATATGATAAAATTATTAAAATACATTGACAAAATTATCATATGGGTATAATATAGTATTATCAAAAAGAGGAGGAAACAATATGAGTAGATTACCAGATGGTTTTTTATGGGGTGGCGCAACAGCTGATTTTCAATTTGAAGGTGGATTTAATGAAGGTGGTAGAGGACTTTTATCACATGACTATGAAACAGATGGATCACAGGAAAATCCAAGACATCATACAATGAAGATGAATGATGGAACAATTATTACACCAAAAAGTTCATTTTTTTATGCTGATCCAGTGCCTCAAGAAGCCATACCAGTATTCTTGGATAAAGAATATTATCCTAGTCATCAAGCAGTTGATTTTTATCATCATTATAAAGAAGATATTGCCTTAATGGCAGGTATGGGCTTTAATGTTTTTAGATTTAGTATTTGTTGGAGTCGCATTTATCCGACAGGTGATGAAGAATTACCTAATGAAGAAGGTTTGAAATTCTATGATGATGTGATTGATGAATTAGCGAAGTATGGTATGCAACCTCTTATTACGATTTGTCATGATGAAGTTCCTATGCATTTAGCTTTAAAATACAATGGCTGGGCTTCAAGACATGTAATCGATTGTTATGTGAAATATTGTAAGACTTTATTTGAGAGATATGGCGATAGATGCAAGTATTGGTTAACTTTTAATGAAATCAATGCAGTAAAAGGCTTCGGACCTTGTGGTACAAGAGAAAGTGATGGTTATACCCGTTATTTAGGTGCTCATAACATGTTTGTCGCTAGTGCTAAAGCTGTTAAAATGGGACATGAAATGATGAGTGGCAGCATGTTTGGGGCTATGTATGCCATGAGTGAGTTATATCCAGCTACTTGTAAACCAGAAGATATGTTCCATGCTATGCAGGAAAGAAGAGAAAACTGGTATTTTATTGATACGATGGCAAGAGGTTATTATCATCCATATGCAAAAGAAGTATGGAATCATCACCATGTTGGTACATTAGAAATCAGTGAAGAAGATAAGCAAATCTTATTTGATGGACAATTAGATTTTGTTTCTTTCTCATATTATCGTTCTAATACCACAAAGGCAGGAGATCCTTGGTTTAATGTGGGTGGATCACCTAATCCATATCTAGAGAATACACCTTGGGGATGGCCAATTGATGCTTTGGGTTTAAGATATTGTATGAATGAGATTTATGATCGTATTCAAAAACCTATCTTTATTGTGGAAAATGGTATGGGTGCGATTGATGAAGCAGATGAGAATGGTTATGTGGAAGATGATTATCGTATTGATTACTTGCAAAAACATTTATCAGCGATGGCTGATGCCATTAATATTGATGGTGTTAATTGTATTGGTTATACCATGTGGGGACCTATTGATTTGGTTTCATTATCTACTGGAGAAATGAAGAAACGTTATGGCTTTATCTATGTTGATATGGATGATAAAGGTAATGGCACATTAAAACGTACCAAGAAAAAATCTTACAATTGGATGAAACATATTATTGAAACGAATGGTGCAGCCTTAGACGAATAAAGAGATGATTTTAAAAATCATCTCTTTTTGATTGTTATACCAATTTTTCTTTCGACTTTAGCCAATTTCTTTCTAGCCACTGGTCTAGCTTTAGCTGCACCTGCTGCTAAGACATCATCTAAATAACTGCCTGTCGTAATTTCTTTATAACGTGCTTGAATTCTTTCCAGTTCTGCGCCAACTACTTCAGCCAAATCTGTTTTAAACACCCCATAACCACAACCATCATATTGTTTTTCAATATCTTCAATAGATTTATTAGAAATAATAGAATAAATCTCTAATAAATTAGAAATACCAGGTTTATTGATAGGATCATAATGAATATGGCTATCACTATCAGTCACTGCTGATTTGATTTTCTTTTTAGAAACATTAATATCATCTAAAATATATATTGTTCCTTTATTTGTCTCTTCACTCTTTGACATCTTCTTGGTAGGATTTTGTAAATCCATAATTCTTCCTCCTACCTTTGATACCAAAGGTTCAGGAATTTTAAAAGTCTCACTATAACGCTTATTAAATCTTTCCGCAATATCTCTACATAACTCTACATGTTGTTTTTGATCTTCACCCACAGGCACATAATCAGGATCATATAATAAAATATCAGCATTCATTAAAGAAGGATAATTAAAAATACCAGCGCCAATACTTTCATCTTTACCTAACTTAGAGGCTTTATCCTTATATTGCGTCATTCTTGATAACTCACCCATAGAAACCATGCACCCTAAATACCATCCTAGTTGAGCATGTTCATAGACATCTGATTGTAAAAACAATGTTACTTTATCAGGATCTAATCCCGCTGCAATATATAATGCAATTAAATCTCTGGTATTTTGTCTTAATTCTTTAGGTTCTTGATAAATAGTCATAGAATGTAAATTTGCAATAAAAATAAACATCTCATATTCATCCTGATAAGAAACAAAAGGTTTAATAGCTCCAATATAATTTCCTAAAGTTACTCTCCCTGTAGGCTTAATCCCACTCAACATTCTCTTCATAACATTTCCTCCTTATAAATAAAAAAAGTCTTCCTCTAAAGGACGACTAAGCGCGGTACCACCTTCATTTATGCTAAGCATACACTCTTATCTTAACGCGATTAACGATAAATGACTCATGCCATCTATAACTCCAGAATCCCAATTTCATTCATATACATGACTTGTTTGCACCATCCACAAGCTCTCTATACAATTCTATAAATTACTTCATTCCTTCTTAGTTTTCATTATTATAAATACCTTTCATACAAAAATCAATATCTTTTTAAAAAAATAAATTTACAAATACTCAAAAAGTTGTATAATACTACCAATGGAGATGATGTTATGATTAGAATTTATACAGCACCTAGCTGTGCTTCATGTAGAAAAGTAAAAGCTTGGCTTAAAGAGCATCAAATCCCTTATGTTGAAAAAAATATTTTTTCAACACTATTAAGAGAAGGTGAACTTAGAGAACTACTTGAACGAAGTGAAAATGGAACGGATGATATTATATCTAAAAGATCAAAAATTATTAAAGAAAATAAAGTAGATATTGAAGATATGTCAGTCAATGAATTGATTCATTTTATCCAGGAGAATCCTTCTATCTTAAAGCGTCCTATCATTATTGATGAGAGACGTTTCCAGGTTGGATATAATGCTGAAGAGATTAGAGCTTTTATTCCGCGTGAATTAAGAAATCTTCAAGAATGTAATAGTAGTGATTATTGTCCACAGTTTACTGATATTAAACAGGAATATTATAAGGATAAATGTTTAGAAAAGAAGTAAAAATCATAAGACTTCACTATTCGTATTTGACTGATTTTAAAAAATAGTTGACAAATAAAATGTATCACTGTATGATAAACAAGAATAAATAAATCGTTGATCAGGAGAGTCATTATAGGAGCGTTTAGCGAGGTATTGATTGGTGAAAGAATACTACGAAGACATAAATGATACGCACCTGGGAGAGTCCATTGGAATGAAGTATAATGGAACGTTACCTGCGTTAAAGGATTGAGTGGTTAGAAATAACAACTAGAGTGGTACCGCGTTTATATGACGTCTCTAATATAGAGGCGTTTTTTTATTCAAAAGAAGGAGGAAATATGGCTGTTAATAAGATTGAATATGCTTTAAAGAAAGTATTAAAAGAAGCAATCATAGATTTGGGTTTTGTAGAAGATTATGATGTTGAAAAAATAGTAATAGAAATACCAAAGGATAAGAGTCATGGTGATTATTCAAGTAATATTGCGATGCAGCTTACTAAAATATTAAGAAGAAATCCAAGAGAAATTGCAAGTCAAATTGTTGAAAAAGTCAATAAGGATGAAGGTAATATTGATCATATTGAAATTGCTGGCCCTGGTTTTATCAATTTGTTTTTAAGAAAAGATGCTATGACTTCTATTATTAATGAAGTTTTAAAGGAAAAAGATAATTTTGGTAAAAGTGATTATGGAAAAGGTATCAAATATAATATTGAATTTGTATCAGCGAATCCAACGGGTGATTTACATTTAGGCCATGCTAGAGGAGCTGCGGTAGGTGATAGTATTTGTCGTATCATGCAAGCAGCTGGTTATGATGTTACTAAAGAATATTATATTAATGATGCAGGTAATCAGATTACTAATCTAGCTTTAAGCTTATATGCAAGATATTTACAGCTATTTGATATCGATAAGGAATTACCAGAAGATGGTTATTATGGGCAGGATATTATTGATATTGCGAAAAATATCAAAGATGAATATGGTGATAAATATGTCAACGTTGATCAAAAGGATGCGATTGCTTATTTTAGAAAAATAGGTACAGAACATGAACTGCAAAAGATAAAAGATATATTAAAGGAATTTGGTGTTGTACATGATGTATGGTTTAGTGAAACATCGTTGTATGAAAATAATAAAATAGCACCAACTATTCAAACATTAACGGATGAAGGCTATACTTATGAAAGCGAAGGCGCTTTATGGTTTAAATCAACCGAATTTGGGGATGATAAGGATCGTGTCCTGATTAAAACAGATGGTAGTTATACTTATTTAACACCTGATATTGCTTATCATTTAGATAAATTAGATAGAGGTTATGAATATTTGGTTGATTTATTAGGAGCTGATCATCATGGTTATATTAATCGTATGAAAGCAGCTATTCAAGCTTTAGGCTATAATGCCGATCAATTAAACATTGATATTATTCAAATGGTTAGAATGATGGAAGATGGCGAAGTTGTCAAGATGAGTAAGCGTACTGGTAATGCTGTGACTATTAAAGATTTAATTGAAGAAATTGGCGTCGATGCTACGCGTTATTTCTTTGTTTCTAAAGCAGCTAGTTCACCATTTGACTTTGATTTAGGTTTAGCTAAATCAAAATCTAATGATAATCCAGTTTATTATGCTCAATATGCACATGCTCGCATGTGCTCTATTGAAAGACAAGCGCAAAAAGTTGGTATTGAAGCAGCTGATAGTTTTGATTTATTAGTACATCCAAAAGAAATAGAATTGACTAAGCATATTAATGAATTTAGAAACGAAATTATTGAAGCAGCTAAACAAAGAGCACCTCATAAAATCGCAAATTATATTCAAAAACTTGCACAATTGTTCCATTCGTTTTATAATGATTGTTATGTTATAGATGAAAACAATAAAGTCTTATCAGCACAAAGATTAGCTTTAGTAGAAGCTTCTCAAATAACATTAAAGAATGCATTAAATTTAATAGGTGTTAGTGCACCAGAAAAAATGTAGGAGGTAAGTATGGTAGATTATAAACAAAGTTCTATGGTAGATATTGCTTATGAATTATTAACAATGAAAAAGAAACCTGTTAATTTCTATAAGCTATGGGAAGAAGTTGCGCAAATTAAAGGTTTCAATGAAGAAGAAATGGCAGAAAATGAATCTTTATTTTATACTAATATTACATTAGATGGTAGAATTATTACTACTGGTGAAAATAACTGGGATTTAAGAAGTCGTCATAAGTTTGCGGATGTTCATATAGATATGAATGATATCTATGCTGAAGAGGAAGAAGAAGTTGCTGATGATGATGGTAACGATGGTTTAGAAGAAGATGATTATAATTAGGACGTAGAAACGTCCTTTTTATTTTTTTACTTTTTTACTTTTTTAAAAAAAGAAATTTTGAAATTTTACGCGTATATATAAGTAATATGGTTATTATGAGTATAATAGTTCGGCTAGAAATTAAATAAGATATGGCTTTAAAAACAGGTATAAGTGAGCGTAGATTTGTAGAATTTAATGTTGATTCTACGGGAAAAATCAATGTTGATAATTATAAATATGTATTACCTGATCCAACACTTGAATATAAAGCAAATAAATTACTAAATCAGAAGAAAGAAATAGTGAAACATTCTATGCTAACAAGTTCAGAAAAAGAATATATCATTCATTTGTAATAATAATAGCCACTGGTTATCCAGTGGCTATTCATCTTCTTCTAGGATATAATTTAAAAATAATCTAACAATAATTATTAATATCACTTGAAATAAAAATACATCAAACAATATCACACCATCACTTGAAAATAAACTATTATTATTAACATATGCATAATAATTAGGAACAAAGGATATAAAGGCGTGTAAGCCATTAAAAACGAATTTGAAGCAGTTTTCAATAATCCCTAAATAAATATTTACAATACTCATAATAATGCCAAATAAGCCCTTTCTAGCCACAAATTGTGGCTCGAAAGCAACATAAATAACAATACTAATAAACACAATCAAAAATGATGAAACCATAATATACACAAAATTAATCAAAGCATTTAATAAAGCTGATGTTTCTTCATCATCAATATCTTCTTCAATATCATTATTTTCTGGTACTATATTTATCTTTTCTTCAGTTTTATGATTAATTTGATTTAATAAAGAATTAAGTTCAGATTCTTCTTCCTTATTTAAAGGTTGAAATTTCTTTGATTCCATTGGTTTTTCTTCCTGTTTGATTGGTGGTAATACAGGTTCACCATCTTCATCATCAAAGCGGAACCTCTTCTTAGAATTAACTAATATACTACCATCTTTAATACTTTGTTGTTGTAAATTAGAAACATGGTATGTATATGTCTGTTCAATGACATTCATTAATTGGGGATCATCCTTATAGGTTTGATCTAATTTATTCTTTACCTGATCTAATTCATTCTTACTCATTTGTGGAGTCATTCCCAATATTGGGGAATACATATCAGCTTCATCGTAACGATCAAATAATAAGCAATTCATGACATCAAAAAGACTATGAACTGTTTTATAGGAAGATTTTATTTCTGCTTCACCAGCACTCACTAAATCCTCGCAATAAATCACATTTGCTTCAACCTTATTAGCTGCTTCATTTAAAGCCATAAAAGAAGAAATGACCAAGGTCTCTTCACTAGTTACACGATACTCATTCATAATCGTATTGAGCATCATTGTTGAAGGTAATGGCATATTAACTGTATCACTGCCTAAAACATAATCAATACGATGATAAACATGACATAATTTTAAATAAGTGATGGCATCTTTATTTCTATGGGTAGAAATAATCGCTACCTTTATTTCTTTTTGATGCAAATATTCTATGAGCTCTAAAAATCCTTCTTTAACAACAATCCCTTTATGACTTAAATAATCTAATAGTTCTCTTTCAATTCGGGCATTAAAGGGACCAATATCTAATTCATTTTTAAAAGGTAAATGCTTGTACATATCATACATATTAGATAAAGAAGTATAGAACTCCTCTATGGAATATTTTATTTTATAATCTTCTAAAAAATGGCGGACATAATTATAGCGATATTTATTCAAATCTAATACTGTACCATCTAATGGTATAATCACTAACTTAATATTATCAACACTTTGTTTATACATACTCTCCACCACCTTTATTTATTATAACAAATATCTCTCTTGAATGAAAACAATTATTCTATTTTTCTTGTAATAGTTTCAAAAATAAACAAAGACAATTTAAATTGTCTTTGTCTGAATAATGAAATTTTCTTTTTGTTGATGAATGATTTTTTTAATGCTTTGACATATCGGATTATTTTCATCATTAATCTTCAAATAAGGACCATAAGATAATATACGTCTGATAATATCCTCTTCATCACTTTTATCATAATAAAGTGTCATAGTATATGTCGGATGCTTCTCTTCATGATAGACACATTCCTTCTGCCATGGGGCAAATTCATTAAGAATACGATCAGGAACATTACGTACATCATCAAAACTTAAAGAAACTTGACATTGATAATTTTTCTCAAGAATCTCTTGAACTTCTTTTTTAGTTTTTGTTAGGGAAAGTTCTTCAATATGTTGAATCCTTGATATTTCAATAAATAATCTTAGATTATTGATATCATCATAAGTTACAAGATAGAAAGTATCCTTCAACTTAGAAAATTCTAACCATCCAGGATATCCTTCTAATATATCACCACTTGATAAAGTTATTCTTACTTTTTGAATATCTTTGTTATCAATGATCATATATAATTTTTGAAATTGATTAATATAATTTTGACTAGGATAGTTCTCAGATTTTAAACGATTATAGTTTTCACAATCATAATATTTAATGATATTTTTAATATCAAATGCTTTGATTTGATGATCATCTAAATATTGATTAAGTTTAGTGATAGTATCTACATTGATAAATAGCTTGGCAGCTGGTTCGTTAATCATTGTTTTTAGCCATCTTAATTCTAATGTTGTGAGTGGTAAAATATCTAGATAGTTTTGCTTCTCACTTATATATAATGGTTTATGCTTATCAATAAGTTTTATTTGATTTTTAAGGATATCATGAATATCTTTAGCAATATTATTCATACTATAATCAAATTCAAAATATTCTAAAGCTATATAATCCTGATATTTTTTGATATTATGATAGATAATTTTATTCAATGTATCTTCACTATAATCATCTTGTGAAGCATATTCTAAATAACTATCAGCAATAATCATGTTTTTATAACTAAATAATTCATTAAATAAAGCACCATTATGTAAGAAACTTGATATTTTGGTTCCTTTAGTGATAGTAATGGAATTATTAGAAACTAATAGTTCTAAAGGAGCTTGTTTATTATAAGCATAATCCATTTCATTAGTATCTTTATATATAAAATTATGTGTTGTTTGTTGATAATCCTTTATATGAGGATAAAGACTACGAATCCATGGAATCATTTCATTAACTGATAAAACATCGATACTCATAGTATTATTATAATAATTCATTTGGCCATGACGTCGTTCTTTTCTTATTTGATCCATAAAATCATCATTTTCACAATAGATAGTCACAGTCGTTAGCATTTTTTTATAATCATTTTTATTGTTGGAATCCAACACCAGTAAACCTGTATCGACACCCCAAATATAATCAAGTATATCATTAGGAATATCAGGTATTTGAGTAAATGTATATTCATTGGTTTTATCTTTGATTGTTTCGTTTATTTTTATTGGATAATTGGCATCATATAATTCAATTTTGTCCATAAAATCAATCCTTAAAGATGAAACCATATTTCTAATCATATCATAATAAATAAGATGTTGACGTCCATTTTTAACACTTATTCTAATTTCTAAAGGATATACAAAATGCTCTGATACATTATTACTTGTACCATGAGTATATTTAATATAACAATAATCATGATTTTCAATCGCTACTAATAAGCTTATAAGATTATAATCATATAGTGTTTCCATAATATAATTATTCTTATAATGAATGACATCATTCGCTTTCGTATGGATACGATTTAATAAACGTGTACCAATACTTCCCAATATTTCATATTGACTAAAAAATTGAATCATTTCATTGAGATCTTTAATATTATTATTATTATGATCAAGTACTTGATAAAGACATTCAATAGTATCAGATAATACCCATAAATCTTTATCAGGCATCTTCATATTTGGATCAATGACTAAGTCATTTTGTAAATCATTGAGTAATTGCTTAAATTCCGCATTTGTTGCTTGATGGATAATACCTAACTGACTTAATGCTATCTTATGATTACCAAACGTATGCTTACTAAAAGGGTAGTCGTTGACAAGGAGACACATTTCTTCTAAGTTGGTAGCACTTCTTATTTTCTTTTGCACATCGCTATTACGGGCAAATTCTATTAATTGATCCAATGACCAATTATCAGTAATAAATTGACCTTTTTTATTAGTTAGAAGATCACCTTCTTTATCTTTACTATTTAAAATAGTTTTTGGATAAACATTATTATATTGAGTATATGATGATAATTCTAATAGAGTAGGAAAATAAAACTTGAAATTTTTAGATAAATGAAAAGCATAAAGCTTATTTAAAGGATTGTTAGTTTGCCATGATTTATCATAGGAGATGTAATGAACATCTTTATGAGAAACTTTATATTTCCACTCATCTTTTAAGATACCAACAATTCGTTTTTGATGAGCATATTCAGTCTTATTACTTTTATTGGTATTAGAAAATGATTTAAAGCCATAAACATAATAATTACGCAAAGAATCCTTAAATATCTTATCAAAGAAATTTGTACCAATTAAAGAACTAAAATTATTCGCCATAACTATCACCTCATCCATATTATCACTTTTTTGTAGAATTATGTCAATTCTAAAATACTTTCTAGTAACTTTATCAATAATATTTATTCAATAGCAACTCTACATCATTAATAACTATTTGCTTATAAATATTTTATTTTAATTGAATATTATTCAGACTTGGATTTTTTGTTACCTTTATAATGTTTTGACCAATTAGGAATACC
>JAJQEL010000008.1:12879-20834 GCA_021201655.1 Erysipelotrichaceae bacterium
ACCTTTATAATGTTTTGACCAATTAGGAATACCACCTGGATAATTATCGTATAATTTACCTTCATCTACATAACCTTTTGTAAAATCGTGTTCTACAACTGGAACTTCTTCGCCTGCATAAATATGATAATAATGACCTGTTTTTTCATCAAACACTTTCATTTGTTAGACCTCCTTTCTTTATAAAGTCATATAATTCTTTGTCTTTAGTATACAATAACTTAGGGTTAATTACAAACATTTCGAACCCACAGCTTATATATTCCTCTAATTCTGTATAATCTAATTTTATTTTTTTGTTCAAATAGTCTTTGTATAGAATATAAGTTCTACCTTGATATTCTCTAATGAATTTATATGATTTCACACAAGCGTATTCATCATCATTTACAAAAATCGGAGTAATTTCAGTAGAATTGTCTAATACATCTTGCATAATTACTTTTAATTCATCGTTTTCATAAAGATTATTAATATTTACAAACGCGTGTCCTAATTCGTGAGCTACCATGCCCTCTTTTGGTTTTAAGTAATTGATATGAATTACTTTTTTTGTCACCGTCATAATAGGTCTCATCCAATGATTTAACAATTTTAATATCATTATCTATCAAAAACTACAAATGATTAATTGGTATTATTTTAAAATCTTTTTTAACAATATGTCTTACCTCATCATCAATACTTAACTTCGACATCATTTTTTCCACAACAAAATCAGTATTAAGAACTCTTTTTGGCTGTTGGACAAAATTAAAAGCTATTATTTCATCATATCGTTTCATATGATGATATAAATAGCTTTTTCTCATAGTTTCATTTTGGTTGTCGTATTTAACATAAAAATATTTGTTACCATTCTTAATCCATTGCTTCATCTCTATCTTCCTTTCATATAAAAAATGAAGTAATCATAAAATGATTACTTCATGTAAGGGTGCATAATAAATCCCCTTACTTATATATATACGCGTAAAATTCCAAAATTTCTTTTTTTAAATGTAAAAAAATTTAAAATTTTTTATAACCATTACCATTTTCTAAAAATACTTTCCATTAACTTTATTTATCGATGAATTATAAAATGATATAAATAATACGAACAGGAGGGAAAATGATGGCAACAACTTTATGGCAGGATTCGTATCGTATTTTAGGACATGAGAATCCATTAATAACTTATATTTTATCAGAAGAAAGAATTTCTAAAGTGAGTGACATTTTGTATGCAAAATCAGATGAAGTCTTGTTGTATCGTGTTAGTGATGTGAAATGGCGTCAAAGTATTTGGCAGCGTTTGTTTGATGTTGGGACAGTTTTGATATATACGTCTGATCCTTTAAAACCTCGTTTAAAACTTTGTAATGTGAAAGATTCTAATCGTGTTAAAGATATGATTTATGATCGTGTAGAAGAGGATAAGATAAGTAGAGGCATGATTTTTATAGATGGCGATTATATGGAGGAATTCAAATGAAAATAACAAGTATTAATTTAAGAATGATTCATCGCGATAATGGATTACGTAGCATTATTTCTATTGTATTAGATGATATGATAGCGATACATGATATTAAGCTTATAGAAAAAGATCATATGTTTTTAGCAATGCCAAGCAAAAAGTTAAAAGACAATACTTTTGTTGATATAGCACATCCTATTAATAAACCAACAAGAAACGCTTTGGAAAAACTATTATGTGAAGCATATGATATAACTTTAAAAACAGGTTTTGATTATATTAGTTTTGTCTTAAGAGATGATTGTGATGTCTATGATGCATCCATTCATGATTATATTATTGATAGAGGTGATGTCTATGAAATCGATTGATTTATGGCAAAGCCAAGTCATTTTCTTTGTAACGAATAGTCAAAATAAAGAAAGATTTATTAAGCAACTGATTCATCAGCAATATCAAAAAAATCCAGATAAGTTTTATGGAGAAGTACCTTGCATTTGTTATAAAGTGAACTATGTTGCACCGTTTAATGAATTTAAAGAATTGAAAAATTTAATTATGAGAATTAAAGAAAATACAGGACTAAGAAGTGAGTTTAGAGGTGTTGTAGCACTTAATATTGATGAATGGATAGGTCATGAACAGGATGATTATTTTAGTATCTTTTTAAAGTATTTACATGATCATAGTACATATATTCAATATATATTCTATAGTCAGGATAATCAAAAAATAGCTGATATGATGAAAGTAACAGTTCAGTATTTAACCATACAAGTACAAAATATTGACGAACATTATGATATTAAAAAACTCTATAAAATCATCAAATATAAAATAAAATGTTACAATAAAGAGATATCTTTAGAAGATGCCATCTATTTAACAGACGAAATACTACAAAAAAATAGATTTATATAATGATAGTATTCAAGATAGTCTTCTATTAGATATGATAAGTCAATTCAATAAAGGTACGATTGATCGACATATGATTGATGATTATATCAATGATCAATATCGATTGATTAATATGATTGGAGAAAGATAATGAAAACAAGTTATGATTATGAAATGGATTGGAAGCCATATGTGTTTCCTGATGAGAATAATAGAATTACAGCTAAAGAAGAAATACAAAAAAAATATACCAAAGTGACTTTAGATAAACCTTTGTCAAAAGGTGGCATTCCAATTATGTGTGAGAATAATCAAATGTATATTGATATAAGAAACAATATGAATATGATTTATGGTATGACAGGTTCTGGTAAAACCAGAAGATTATTGATTTATTATATTATTGCTTGTGCTTTGGCTCATGAAAGTATGATTATTCCTGATATTAAAGGCGAATTATCAAGTGGATCTTTGTCATCTAAGATCAGAGGTGTTTTAGAAAGCGAAGGTTATCGTTGTTTGTTTTTAGATTTTAGAAATATGATGAGTGATGGTTTTAATGTATTAGAAATTCCTTATCATCTTTATAAACAGGATATGCAAGGGGAAGCTCAACAGCTCATATCTGATCTGGCTAACAATTTAGGTGAAATTTATAATGGCACAAAAGCTGATCCATTTTGGCAGGAAACCGCAACCCAGGCTTTTGAAGGTGTTGTGGGTTTATTAATGGAAGTATGCGAAGACATTGATTATATGAATTTTCAAACGATACAGACCTATTTATCTGAAAAAGGTTGTGAATATTTAGATAAAACAGTTGATTTATTGAATCAAAATTCATTAGTTCTAACAAAATTAAGAGCTGTTTTAGCAGAACCAGATAGAACAAAGTTTTCTACTTTAGCCACTCTTAATACATTTATTACACCTTTTTTGTCAAATGAAAAATTATCCAAGATGCTTAGCCGAAGTACTTTTGATATCGATTGCTTATATAAAGAAAAAACAGCTTTATTTATGATTCTCCCTGATGAAAACGAAACATATAAACGTATTAGTGGTATTATCCTCCAACAAATCAATTCAGCCCTTATTTTAGCTGCTTATAATCATAATGGGAAACTACCACGAAGAGTGAATTTTATTTGTGATGAGTTTTGCAACTTTCATGTTCCTAATATGTCCGCTAATATCAGTGCTTCTAGAAGTAGAAATATACGTTGGACAATGGTATGTCAATCAAAGAAACAATTACAGAATGCTTATGATCACTCTGCTGATGTTATCGAAGCCAATTGTGAAAACATTTTCTTATTAAACACGAATGAATTATCTTTATTACAGGAATTATCTGATAAAGCAGGGCAAACCCAAATCACTTATGATCAAAGATCAAAACCACTCATTAGTGTACAAGATTTGATGTCACTGCAAACAAATCGTGAATATACAGAATTTTTTATCAATCTAAAGATATGAACTTTATTTCTAAGATGCCTGATATTGATCAATATGAACCATTAAAAATATATAATAAAACTTACACAATTCCCACATATCCCGCAAAATCGGTTAAAGTCTATAACCCAGAACAATTATATAAAGATGTCCGTAGAAAACTGAATAATAGCTATGCTGATTATGAAACATTAGATGATTTATTTTTTGAATAGGAGGAGCATATGATTACAGTAGAAAATATTGATAAACAAGGAAGAATGAGCATGAGTCTAGAATCATTCTTACTAAAAAAAAGAAAGATTTATATCGAAGGAGCCATTACAAACGAATTAGCTATGGCGGTTATTAAACAAATTGATTATTTAAATGAAGTATCACAAGATGATATTTATTTAATCATTAATAGTGAAGGTGGTAGCGTCAGTGCGGGATTAGCAATTTATGATGTTATGCAACAAAGCAAGGCTGATATTGTGACTATTGGGATGGGTTTAGCAGCTAGCATGGGATCATTTTTATTAGCAGCAGGGACAAAAGGCAAACGTTGTGCTTATCCACATTGTGAAATAATGGTTCATCAAGTGATTGCTGGTATGCAAGGTGGAATGGAAGATTTAACGATTAATTTTCATCGTATCCAACAAACCAATGATATGTTAACAAAGTTATTTGCCCAAAATACTGGAAATACAATAGAAGAAATGAAAAAGATTAATCATCAGGATAATTATCTTAATGCTGATGAAGCTTTAAAAATTGGGATTATTGATAAGATTCTATAAATTTTTTCCAGCTTCTTCATATCTTCTTATCCTTATTCATGGTATGAATAAGGTTAAGAGGTGATAGTGATGAAATATAAAGATTTTGGATATGAATTAAATATCGATGATGAAGTAAGACTGATTAAATATCATGGACTTGATACTAATGTTTATATTCCAGATGTTATTGATGGTCATCAAGTTACTATTATTGGTGAAAGTTGTTTTGAAGATAATGAATCAATGAAACGTATTCGTTTTCCTAAGAATCTGAAAAAAATTGAAAATAGTGCCTTTGGTGGTTGTTCAAAGTTATTAGAACTACATTTTCCAAATACTGAATTGACTATTGAATCACTTGCTGTATGGAAATGCTTTTCTTTAAAAAGAGTCGTGATTCCCCAAAATGTGAAATATATTGGTACTCCTGCATTTATGGGATGTCAGGAGTTAGATACAATTATAGTTGATGAGCAAAATAAAAATTATATAGTTATTGATGATGTATTATTTGCCAAAAATCCTTTTAGCTTATTAAAATATCCTGAGGGAAAAATCGATAAAAAGTATATTGTTCCGCAAGTTACAAGAATAGCTGAATATGGATTAAGTTTTAATCTACATTTAAAAAGAGTTCTTCTACCTAAAAGCTTATATGTTATAGATGTTGGTAGTTTTTATGGAAGTGTTATTGATAAATTATCTATTCCTAATAGTGTTGATATTTTAGGAGAAGCAGCATTTTGTTGTTGTGATCGTTTAGAAAAGATTGTTTTATCCAATAGTATTAAGAAAATTAAAATTGATACATTTAAAACATGTACGAAATTAGAGTATATTGAGATACCAAAGTCGGTGAGATATTTAGATTGCTTGGCTTTTACAAATTGTCAAGATAATCTGATTATTAAAGTTCATAATAGATGTTATTTAAAGAATAAAGATAAATTACAATTAAATTTTGAAATCGGGGAAAAATAATATGAAATATAAAGATTTTGAATATGAAATCATTGATCAAGAAGTCAGAATCATCAAGTACCTTGGAACAAACACTAAAGTGTTTGTTCCCGTGAGTATTGATGGTTATGATGTGACTGTTATTGGTGAACAAGCCTTTTATGGTAAATATAGTTTAGATTTTCTTTTTTTACCTCATACCCTTAAAAGAATTGAAAGACTAGCATTCTCCCATACGGGTATAAGTCTATTATATATTCCTGAATCAGGGACCACTATTGAAGCTGAGGCTTTTAGTTATAATCAACTTCTAAAAAAGGTATTTATGGCTGAGAATGTTAAAAGCATTGATCCAACAGCCTTTATCGCCTGTCCCCAATTAGATGGCTATTATATCGATGAAAATAATCCTTACTATACTTCAATAGATGGTATTTTGTTTAGTAAAGATCTTACATCTTTGATAAAATACCCTGATGGCAAACAAGATAGTACATATATTGTACCAGACACTATAACAAAAATTGAAAACAATGCCTTTGCATTTTGTTCATATTTAAAAAATATAGAATTACCGCAACATTTAGAGCGTATTGGTTCATGGGCGTTTGTCAAGTGTTATATGGAGGAAATAGTTATACCTGATAGTGTCAAATATATGGGAGAAGGGGTATTTTATAATTGCAAGCAACTTAAGAAAGTGACTTTATCAAAGAATTTATCCCATATTCAACCAAATACCTTTGCGATGTGCATTAAACTTAAAAATATCACTATACCTAAGAGTGTAGCAATACTTGATTGTTTAGCGTTTATTTATTGTAATAGTGATTTAACTATTAAAGTTTATAAGAATTGTCAATTAGAAAATAAAGAAGCATTAGACTTAAATTTTAAAATAATAAAAACAAATTAGAAATTCTTTGTTATAATACGAAAAACAGGAGGTAACGATATGTCAAAATTAGATGAACTTTTATATGGTGAAGATGGAATTCCATTTATGCTTCGAAATGGCGATGAATCAGAAGTCACCGAAGAGATGAAACAAGAGATTATTAACTGTGCTAAAGAAACAAATATGAAATTACGTAATAATAGTGAAGACCCACAAATGTTACTTAAAGAGTTATGTAAATATATTGAACTTAATATGTGTCTTGTGCCATTTACTAAATATGCTCTATGGATTGCTGAATTTTTAGATGAATTAGATTGTACATTGATAGAGCGTGTGAAATACATATAAGGTGAAATGAGTTTATTTTATTTTTTGCAATAGAATATGAGTTGAAGGAAATCAAAAGATAAAATATACGAGAATGGAATTAATAAATATCGTACTTATTAAGAATTTAAAAACGTATGAAGCTATTTCATACGTTTTTAAACTTACATTCTATCTTAATTTTCTTATAAATCCCTGTGAATAATCAAGTAGTGTGTTATAATGAAGATGAAATACAAGGGAGGTATACAAATGAATAAGTTAGAAAATAAAGAATTCCAATATACTTTGCTAGAAAATGGAACTATTGAATTAACCAAATATATTGGTAATAAAACAGAATTAGAATTACCACAATACATTGATAATCACTTAGTGACAAGTATTGGATCATTAGCATTTGAAGAAACTCCAGTACAAAGATTAGTTATTCCAAAAAACATTGTGAATATCCATTCTCAAGCATTTTGCATTTGTCGAAAATTAGAAGATATCATTGTTAATGATGATAATGAACATTTTTCTTCTTTAAATGGTATTCTTTATAGTAAAGATCAAACAAGTTTGATATGTTATCCTAATGGCAAAACGGATTTTAACTTTATCATTCCTGATTCAGTTAAGATTATTGAGAGTTGTGCTGTTAGTTGTAATAGATACCTTTATTGTGTATATATTCCTGATGGAGTTAAGGAAATAAAAGATTTTGCTTTTGGTACCTCATTTATGTTAAAAGAAGTATGGATTCCAGCAAGTGTTGAAAAGATAGGAAAAGATGCTTTCGCAGGTTGTGAAATGGATGATATAGTAGGTATGTTTATTGGTGTTTATATTGATGAACCTACATTTGTTGTTTTATGTGTATATGAGGACACTATTGCTATGGAATATGCAATTGCAAATAAACTACATTATTCTATTTTAGATGAAAATGAACAATTCCAAGGAGTTATTACAGGAATAGAGGCTTTGCAAAAAATGTTAAACAGCTAAATACCACACTTATTAAAAATGAAGGCTATTTATGTGATGTTGTTATTCCTGAAAGTGTAGAATATATTGGCCAATCAGCCTTTTATGAATGCAAGAAAAAATCACTTAGATTCATCTAAGTGATTTTTCAGGGTAACCAAATTTTGTTCGGGTCCCGAAAAGTAATGATATTTTGTTCGGGTAA
>JAJQEL010000028.1 GCA_021201655.1 Erysipelotrichaceae bacterium
AACATTTCTTGAATTTGATTTGCTCAATGATTTTATACAAGTGTTTAAAACCCGGTATTTATGGTTTGGTTTGGTCACAATTGATATCTGATACCATTATGGCTCTCATATCGCAATATGTTTATGTTCATTATCGTAAGAAAAATCAATTAAATATATCTTAATGATATATTATCATGTATAATGAAATTAAGAAAGAAGGGATATTATGAATGAATTACAACAATATTTATACAATTTGGATAAACTGCAGGTTGGAGATTTTCCACGAAAAGAAATCAATTATCTAAGAGAGCATAAAGATGAGGCTCTTCCTTATTTTTATGAGACATTGGACAATATAAACAATCTTTTAGATAAAGAAGAAAGAAAAAATTTGCATTGCTTACAATTATTTGTTTTATATTTATTAGCTGAATTTAAAGATAAGAACTCTTTTAAACGTGTTTTAGAGGCTCTGTCTTTCTCTTACGAAGATTTATATTGCTTATACGGAGATGTTATTTTTCATGATATTAAAGATATCGTGCACGAAACGTATGATGGTAATATAGAATTATTAAAAGAGAAAATTGAGGATAAATCAATATCTCTAGATATACGATATCCTTTATTACAAGTTTATATGCAATTATACTTAGAAGGTAATTTTTCTAAAGAAGAAATCATCAATTATTATAAGAAACTCTTAATTTCTATTGATGATGGTATCAAAGAACATTTAGCTTATGCGATATGTCATTGTCATCTTATGGAAATGATAGATGATGTAAAATATTTATGTGATAATGGTTATGTTGATAAAGATTTTTATGGTGAATATGATAATCTTTTAGATATCATGTTTGAATATGGTAATGAAGATTCAAATATAGATATTTATGAACGTTTAAAAACATGGAATATATTTTCTGATGATAAGCAAATTCAAAAAGAATTAATGCAAAAAGAAAATAAAGCCAAAAAAGAATCGGATAGAAGAAAACAAAGTCAAAAGAAGATTACTGTTGGCAGAAACGATCCATGTCCTTGTGGTAGTGGAAAAAAGTATAAAAAGTGTTGTATGCGTAAGGATCAAATAGAAGACGATCCAGAAAAACAAGTTATGTTACTTAATTATCCTCGATGTCATAATGGAGATGATGAAGATCGTATCTATCTTGATGATTATTTTGATAAAGAAAGTATAGAGATAGATAAGCTATTATATTTAGCTTTAATGGATCGTTCAAGATATTATTATATTTGTGGAACAACACCAATTAAAGGAAAAGAGAAGCCTAGAAAAAGGAATTATTTATTACAGGCGTTTGATCTTTATGTTGATGAATTTAATAAAGAAAACTTATCATCTAATGAAGAATATGATGCTAAGTATGCTATTCACTATACAACTCAGCAATGGTTAAAAGAATTATTGGATTTGTTAGATGATAATGATGATAAATATGAAGAAGTTTATAGTTATTATATAAAATAAGGGAGATGTTTTATGAACGAATTACAACAAAATTTACAGGAATTAGATAGAATCAGGCAATTATCCTCGTAAACAAATGAATTATATTAAAGAACATTTTGAAGAGACAAAATCTTATTTGTATGATGAATTAGATTATGTTAAGAATATATTAGCGTTGAAAGATGACGAAGAATTTGAATCACATAATTTATATTATTATGCTGTATATTTATTAGTAGAAATGAAAGATAAAGGGGGCTTTTAAACATATTGTAGATGCTTTTTCATTTAATGAAGAAGATGCCCGTTTATTGTTTGGTGATACTATAACCGAAGATTTGCAGGATATTTTATACGAAACATATGACGGAAATATTGATTTACTCAAAGAACGTATTAAAGATCCACATATAGATGAATATGTTCGTTTGAGCATGATAGAAATGATCTTGCAATTGTATTTATGGTACAAAGACAAAAGAAGATATGATATCTTTTTTAAAAGAATTGGTTTATCAATATGATGAAGAAGATGAAATCAAATATCACATATCTTATTTCATTTGTAAAACGCATTTAATAGATATGCTAGATGATCTTATATATTTAGATGAAAATGATTATATAGATCCTATACAAGCTGGTGAATATGATAGTTTGATAGATTTTATGTTTGATTATAAACATGATGGAAATTATTGCCATGTTCCTGTTATAACTTATGATCGTTTGAAAAGATGGCAATCATTTTCTGAAGATCCACAAATTAAAAAGGAAAATGAAGAAAACAAAATAGATTTTGATGCATTAGATCGTTATATTGAAAAAGAACAAGCATTACCAAAAATCAAGAAGATAGGTAGAAATGATCCTTGTCCTTGTGGTAGTGGTAAAAAGTATAAGAAATGTTGTATGTATAAGGATGCCGATTTAAATAAAATTGAAGATATAACTCTTCGTTCAAAAGCATTAGAAAAATATCCTAAATTAAGAACGAATCAAGATGATAAAATATATATTAATGATTACTATGATGAAGATAGTATTGATATTGATAAAATTATATATTTAGGCTTATATAGGTTTTCTCAATATAATGATTCTTTGTACTTTATGCGTAATAATAAAGCATTGAATAAGAATATACAACATCAATATTTATTGATTGCTTTTGATAAGTATGTTGATAAGTTCAATAAGGAGAACTTATCATCTAATGAAGAATATGATAAGAAATATTCTATTCATTATGATACAAACACTTGGTTAAAAGAATTACTTGATGGTATGAACAAAAATGATGAGAAATATCATGAGGTAGAAAAATATTACAATAAATAATTTTTAAAAGAAAAGGGTAACCAAATTTTGTTCGGGTAAAAGTGAGAATTAGACATGGAAATTTTTAACTGAAATAAAATTTTCGGGTATATTAAAAATAACTTTTCGGGTCAAAAATTTCAACTTTTCGGGCAAAAAAAGGTCGGTAAAGAGTAGTGTAAAACTACTCGATACTGACCCAATGTCGTCAATTTAAGAGAAACTGAAATAACTAACGATTAAAAATAATAATTT
>JAJQEL010000086.1 GCA_021201655.1 Erysipelotrichaceae bacterium
ATAGCAAATCATTTTAATTATTTAAATTGTCTACTTGACAAAATCACTTCATTATATCATTTATAATTGCTTATATATTATCAAGAAGATTAGCTTATCAAATATCTAAACCAATGATAGAAATAAGTGAATCTTTAGATCATATGAGTGAAGATTTTCGTTTTGATTTAAAACGTTACAATTATGCTGAATTTAATATTATTGTTGATACTATTGAGAATTTATCACATCGTCTAAGAAAAGTGATTAAGGAAGTGAAATTGGAACGTAGTAAAATGGAAGAAATATTAAAACAAATGAATGAAGGCTTTGTCTTATTAGATAAAGATTATCGTATTATAAGTATTAATGCATCCGCTATAAAAATATTAGGCAATATGCAACCTAATGATTCTATTATAGATTATCTATATTATCCTGATATTATTAACGCTTTAAAAAATGATATACTTATTCAAGAAGTCACTATAAAGATTAAACATAGTATCTATACTTGTTATATATCTAAAGTTGATTTAGGAACAACATTATTATTTGTTGATGTCACTGCTGCTAAAAAAGCAGAAAAAATGCGTAGCGAATTCTTCTCTAACGTTTCTCATGAACTGAAAACACCAATGACTTCTATTAGAGGATATAGTGACCTATTAGCTCAAGGACTCGTTAAAGATGAAGAAAGACAAAAAGAAATGCTATTAAAGATTCAAAATGAAGTCAACAGTATGTCAGGATTGATTAATGATATATTATTATTATCAAGAATAGAAAGCATGGATGTTGAAGTAGATATGATGCCAATGAAGATGAAAAGTCTTGTTGATGAAGTATTAGAAAGCTATGAAGTAGAAATTATTGAGCATGATATTACCATTCATAAAGATTTTGATGATATGGTTTATATTGGTAATCATCAACAGATTTACACACTTTTAAATAATGTTATTGGTAATGCTATTAAATACAACAAAGAACATGGTCATGTTTATATCGACATTGAAGAACAAGGCCAGGCTATGAAAGTTGTGGTTAGAGATACAGGTATTGGTATACCATTAGCTGATCAAGCAAGAGTCTTCGAAAGATTCTATCGTGTTGATAAAGGACGTTCTAAAGCTCGAGGGGGAACAGGTTTAGGACTTGCGATTGTTAAACATACTGTATCACTTTATAAAGGAACCATTCGCTTAAATAGTGAATTAGACAAAGGAACGACCATTGAAATGACTATGCCACAACAAACATTAAAGCAAGCTTAAATGCTTGCTTTTCATTTCCTTTCATTTCTGATTTTACGGAGTATTTCTACTCCACGAGCTATTTTCTCTTCTCTGGTAGGATTCAAATTAATATTTTTGGCTTCTAATATCCTATCAATGGCATTTAATGGATCTAAAGTATGATAAGGGAGATACAAATTTCTTAATTCCTTTCCCTTAATAATCTTATAAGCCTTCATACTTTCGATCTCATAAACATAAACCATATACCTATAAATATAGCCAATCCAAAACATTTCATTCTTACTAAATTTTATAGAACCATATGTCGATTTCCCATATTGTTCATTAATTTCATCTAATACTGTTTCAATCGGTGTTGATTCATTAAGAAATGTGGCATTATCAAATCTTACTGCAACCTTTGAATTCATAAATCTTCTAATAAAAATATTGGAGCTGCATTCTTCTGTTTCTACAGATAGTTCAAATAGTTTTCCTTGAATATCACATAATATCAAACCATCATAATCCATTTCTCTCATAATATTTCGTCAATATATTGACCTTGCCCCCTATACTGTATTCTTGCGATTTTTATTTTTGATTCGCTTATTTTATTATCGCCCATTCTTTTTGATTGATACTTATTTTTTTCAGCATTGCTATAATACATTTTTTCTAAAATTTGAATTTGATCCAAAGCTTTTTGCGTTTTGAAAACATATTGATAGCCTAAATTGGTTGCAGCTAAGCAGTGTTTACATTGTTCATCAGTTATTTCTCCATTGATAAAACTATCAATAATTTGATACATACGATTATCAGTTATCGGTGCAATAACATAATCCACATATTCTAGTTTCTTTAATAATGATTGTACTAAATCATTATTTTTGTATTTTGTAAGCTTGCCTCTAAAATATGCAATTGCGAGCATCCATTCCTGATTAACATAAAATCGGACACATGAAAGATTTGAAGTGTCTAGGTTAATGGTATAAATACAAGAATTTTCAAATCCACTTACAAATAATGCAGCTTGATCATAACTTTCACCACAATAAAATCCTTGTCCAAAATCATTGTTTTTTCTTGAACGTTTAATATCAATTTTGCCGTTCAAACCACTTTTAGCTCCATGAAAAAGTATTTTATGATAATCATCCTGTATATTTTCTAAATATAATTGTGATTTAATTTCATTGATTAAAATATCGTTTTTAAAAGCAAAAGAATATATTTTTTCAATGTTTACATCATCAATATTAACAGCACTAGAAATCCAGCGTTCAAGTGTAACTTTGTCAACATCTAGCTTTTCGGCAAGTTGTTTTTTTGATATGTTAATGTAATCTAAAATAAGTTTTATATCTCCATTTATTAAGTAGTTATTATTCATGTTTATCATCTCCAACTTCATTATAGCATATGCATATATAAACTTAAAAGATGAATCAACGCATTGTTTTAGAAAAAAGGTAAGATGTGTTGTATAATAAGGTCGTGGTGATTATAAAATGATAAGTAGAAAAACAGCAAAAGAAGAAAGAATAAAGATTGTAAAATATTGTATTGAACATAATAGTAATTATGATGAAACAGCTGAGTATTTTGATGTATCTTTTCAAAATGTATATATAATTGGGTTAAGAATTTTTCCACTAATGGTATAGACGGATTAGAAAATGATAATAGTAATGATGAAATTGATATAACATAATTTCGACAAGAAAAAGAGTATATTGAAAATAAGCTAGAAGAAGCTGAGTTAGAAAAAAGATTGTTGTTAAAAGTGCAGGAAATTGAAGCAAGAGAAACAACGAGATCTGCAACAAAAAAAGAAAACTAATCGTAAGAAAGAGCGTCATAAGAAAAAGAAACATTAGAAGAATTCATATGAATGATTATCAAAAAATCCAAAATGATCAAAAATTGCCATTTCATTTAAAAGTATTGATAAATAAAAAGAGTGAAATTCACTCTTTTTATTTGTTTGTAAAGTTGTATACTATACTAGCAAAGACTCTTGGACCCAGTTCAAGAACTTTTTCATCAAAATCAAATGCTGTATTATGAGGAGATGAAACTATAGGGGTTAAGAGTTTCATATATGTGGCTTTACCACCATGAGCTTGTACACGTGTCATCAAATAGGAAAAATCATCACTTCCACCTAAAGGATCCATATTGACTGGTGGTAAAGACAAATCAGGAAGATGTTTTTTACACAGTGTTTTTAGTTCGTTCATTAAATCTTCATCACATTCTACAGCATGGGCTTTACCCATTTCTTTCACTTCTACAACGGTATCATGCATAAGGGCCGCACCGTTAATAATATCTCTGGCATACATTTCCATATAACGATTAAGTTCAGTGGTCACACCTCGTACTTCTAATTCCATTTTCGCTGTTTCAGGAATAACATTTCTTCCCGTTCCTGCATGAATAGTACCAACATTGACTCGGGTGTCACCTTGGGCATTTCTAGGAATCGCATGAAGATTCACTATACATGTGGCTGCTGAAAGAATCGCATTCTTACCAAATTGTGGTGATTCTGCTGCATGGGTACTCACACCATGATAAGTGACATCGAGTTTAGTTGTCGCAAAAGTCTCATTCATGCCAAAATATAAATCATAATCTCTATCAAGTTTAGGCATGATATGAGCTGCAAATAAATAATCAATGTCATCTAAAAAACCACTTTCCGCAATACTTCTTGCTCCTCTCACACCTTCTTCAGCAGGTTGAAATATAAGTTTTATTGTTCCATGTAACTGATCTTTTATATCCATTAAAATTCTAGCCGTTGTAAGTCCTATTGCAGTATGACCATCATGTCCGCAAGCATGCATAGCGCCTAAATGACATGAATTAAAACCTTCAATAAAAGGCAAATGATCATCATTCGTATCTTCAATCAAACCCAAAGCATCAATATCAAATCTCAAACCAATCGTAGGGCCTTCACCACATCTCAAAACACCTGCTACAGCAGTCATACCCATCTTAACTTTCTCTAAATACTTGGGATTGGCATTTTCTTTTTGGGCACGTCGATAATTCAAATGTAAAGCATGTTCACTAGGTAAACCCATACGAGCCTCTTTATCCATAATATCTTCACCAGCTAAAACTTCATAACCTAATTTTTCTAGTTCGACTGCTATCTTACATGCTGTTCTTACTTCTAGCCATCCTCTTTCAACATATTTATGTAAATCACGTCTTGTATTAACCGTATCAGGATAATAAAGCTGTGCTAATTCTTTAATTCTTTGATACATAAACTCTCACTCCTTTTCATATATTTTATCAATTTATCATCTTAATCACAATGTTTTTGACAAATAAACAAATAAGTTGACAAGACTGGTAAAACAGTTTAAAATGCTCATGGTGTGAGGTAATTATGAACTATCAAGAAATGACAAAAGAGTTATTACAATACATGGCTGATTATGATACGCCTAGTAGGGTATTACAACAAAATATGTTTGAATGTACACGAGGAGAACTTGGAGTATTAATCTATCTCATAGAGGAAAAAGATGGGGCCCATGCTCGTGATATCAGTCAAAAATTAAATGTGAATACTTCTCGTGTTGCTGCTTTGCTTAATACTTTATCTAATAAGGGATATATAGTTAGATGCCCAGATGAAAATGATAAAAGAAAGATTAAAGTTTTTATAACTAATGATGGTAGAGCTTATGCTGATGCTAGAAGAGATGAAGTAGAAAAATATATGAGTCATTTACTATATGAATTAGGTGAGGAAGATGCTATGAATTTTATACGTATTATTAAACGTATCACTCATATTATGCAAAATGGTTGAAAATAATGTCATAATAAGTTAATATTTGTAGCGTAATTTATGAAGTGTGATTGTGTAAAAAGGAGAGATATTATGAAATATTATTTAGGAATCGATGTAGGATCTACTACTGTTAAGGCTTATCTTACGGATGAAGATAATACTTGTTTGTTTTCTAATTATGTAAGACATAATTCAGATGTCAGAAATACAATCTTAGATTTATTAAAAGAAATAACCCAGGATTATCCAGATATTGAAGTTTATCCTGTTATTACAGGATCTGGCGGTTTATCTATATCAGAGTCTTTAAATGTGAAATTCGTACAGGAGGTTATAGCTTGTACGAAAACAGTTGAAACATATATTCCCCAAACTGATGTGGCAATTGAGTTAGGTGGAGAAGATGCTAAGATTACTTATTTTGAAGGTTCATTGGAACAAAGGATGAACGGAACATGTGCAGGTGGTACAGGTGCTTTTATTGATCAGATGGCAACCTTGCTACAAACAGATGCTGCTGGTTTAAATGAACTAGCAAAGCATCATAAACGTATTTATCCAATTGCTTCAAGATGTGGTGTATTTGCGAAAACAGATGTACAACCTCTCATTAATGAAGGTGCAAGTCAAGAGGATATAGCTGCCTCAATATTCCAAGCAGTTGTTAATCAAACAATTAGTGGTCTAGCATGTGGTAAACCAATTAAGGGTAAAGTAGCTTTCTTAGGAGGACCTTTATATTTCTTAGATCAACTTAGACAACGTTTTATTGAAACACTTCATTTAACGGATGATGAAATTATCTTTCCTGATAATTCACAATTATTTGTCGCTATGGGAGCCGCTTTAAATGCGAGAGATGTAGAAAATCCAGTTGCATTAAATGAATTGATTCAAAGATTAGAGGATTTAAAATCTCAAGGTAATGAAGCCAAGAATACTTTGGAACCATTATTTCATAATGAAGATGAATTGAATGGTTTTAGATTAAGACATAATAAAGCTATTACAAAGAAAAGAAATCTTCAAAAATATCAAGGTGATATTTATTTGGGTATCGATGTTGGTTCAACAACGTCTAAAGTTATATTAATTGATCCTGAAGGAGCTATATTATATTCTTTCTATAGCTCTAATGAAGGTAGTCCATTAAAACTTATTATTAAGATTATGAAAGAAGTTTATAAAATGCTTCCTGATGGATGTACAATCAAAAAAGCAGGGGTTACTGGTTATGGTGAAGCTTTGATTAAAGCTGCTTTAAAGATAGATTATGGTGAAGTAGAAACGATAGCCCATTATACAGCTGCTAAATTCTATCAACCTGATGTTGATTTTATCTTAGATATTGGTGGCCAGGATATGAAAGCTATCACTATCAAAGATGATGTGATACAAGATATTACTTTAAATGAAGCTTGTTCATCAGGATGTGGATCTTTCTTAGAAACATTTGCACATTCATTAGGTTATGAAATAGATGAATTTGCAAAATTAGCTTTAACTGCTAAGCATCCCCTAGATTTAGGTAGCCGTTGTACTGTATTTATGAATTCTAAAGTCAAACAAGCACAAAAGGAAGGTGCGACTCTAGCAGATATTTCAGCTGGTTTATCTTATTCTGTTATTAAGAATGCTTTATATAAAGTAATTAAATTAAGAAGCAAAGATCAAATTGGTAAGAATGTTGTTGTTCAAGGTGGAACATTCTATAATGAAGCAGTATTAAGAGCTTTTGAAAAAGAAGCAGATATGAATGTTATCCGTCCTGATATTGCAGGTTTGATGGGTGCTTATGGTATGGCTAGAATTGCCATGGAAAATGATGATGGTCAACCTTCAACTATGCTGACATTAGAAGAATTAGAAAAGTTAACCTATGAAAATACCATGCGTAATTGTGGTAAATGTACTAATAATTGTATGTTAACAATTACATCATTCAATGATGGTAGAGAATATATTAGTGGTAATAGATGTGAACGTGGTGCTAATTTACCATTAAAATCAAAATCATTACCTAACTTATTTGATTATAAATATCGTCGTGTCTTTAATTATCGATCTTTATCAAAAGAAGATGCTAGCAGAGGTATTGTAGGTATTCCTAGAGTATTAAATATGTATGAAAATTATCCATTCTGGCATACGTTCTTTACAGAATTAAAGTTTAGGGTTATCTTATCCGCAAGATCAACAAAAGCAACTTATGAAAGAGGCATTGATTCTATACCAAGTGAAAGTGTTTGTTATCCAGCTAAGATTGCTCATGGACATATCGAGAATCTGATTGATAGGGGTGTGAAGTTTATTTTCTATCCTTCAGTTGTCTATGAAAGATTAGAAAATGAAGATGCTGGTAACCATTATAATTGTCCGGTAGTAGGTTCATATCCAGAAGTTATTCGTACAAATGTCGATAGCCTTGAAGAAAAAAATATTAATTTTAAAAATCCATTTGTTTCTTTAAACAATCCAAAGAATTTATTTAAGATATTAAAACAGGATTTAGCTGAATTTAATATTTCTGATGATGAACTCCATAATGCAATTGATAAAGCATATGAAGAATTACAACATTGTCAACAGGATATTCGACAAGAAGGCAAACGTGCTATGGAATATATGCAAGAACATCATATGCAAGGTATTGTTTTAGCAGGTAGACCTTATCATGTGGATCCTGAAATTAACCATGGCTTACCTGATTTGATTACAGGTGAAGGATTTGTGGTATTAAGTGAAGATAGTGTTTGTTATTTGGATGACGAACATTTGAAGTTAAGAGTTGTAGACCAATGGACATATCATTCACGTTTATATAAAGCAGCATCATTTGTATCATCAAGAGATGATTTACAGCTTATTCAAATTACTTCATTTGGTTGTGGTTTGGATGCTGTAACTGCTGATCAAGTGGCAGAAATCTTAAAAGCTAGAAATAAGATTTATACTCTCATTAAGATTGATGAAGGTAGTAACTTAGGAGCTATTCGTATCCGTATTCGTTCCTTAAAAGCAACTATTAGAAAGAAAAAAGATATCATTAATCTTGAACAAAAATATGAAGTTAAAAAAGTTCCTTATACAAAACAAATGAAAAAAGACAAATGGACAATCCTATGTCCACAAATGTCACCAATTCATTTCCAATTTGTGGAAACCGCTTGTCAAAGTGAAGGTTATAACTTAGTTATTTTACCTTCAGTTGATAAAGGAGCCGTTGAACAAGGACTTAAATATGTTAATAACGATGCATGTTATCCAAGTATTTTGACCATTGGGCAAATGATGAATGCCTTAAATAGTGGTAAATATGATATCAATAGAACCGCTTTGATTATTTCGCAAACAGGTGGCGGATGCCGTGCCACTAACTATATAGCATTCATTCGTAAAGCCTTAAAAGATGCAGGCATGTCACAAGTTCCTGTTATCTCTGCTAACTTAGCAGGATTAGAAAGTAATCCAGGATTCCAGATTACCTACGGCTTAGGTAAAAAAGCTGTATTAGGCGTTTTATATGGAGATTTATTTATGCGTATTCTCTATCGTGTAAGACCATATGAAGCAGTAGCTGGTTCAGCTAATAAATTATATGATTCCTGGGTCGAAAAATGTCAAAAGAACGTTGAAAATGGTTCCATGAGAGAATTCAAGAAAAACGTTTATGCTATTGTCAAAGACTTTGATGAATTACCACTATTAGATATCAAAAAGCCTCGTGTTGGTTTAGTAGGTGAAATTCTTGTCAAATTCCATCCAACAGCTAATAACGATATCGTTAATATTATTGAATCTGAAGGAGGCGAAGCCGTCATGCCTGATCTTGTTGATTTCTTCCTTTATAGTTTCTATAATGCAAGATTCAAATATGAACACTATGATGGTAAAAAATCAACTATGCAATTATGTAATGCAGGTATTAAACTTATCGATTTCCTTAGAAAAGATATGGTTAAAGCACTTGAGGCTTCAAAACGTTTTGTACCACCTAGCAATATTGAACATTTAGCCCAAAAAGCCAGTGAAGTTGTTTCATTAGGTAATATGTGTGGCGAAGGTTGGTTCTTGACTGGTGAAATGATTGAGCTTATTGAAGAAGGAGCACCAAACATTGTTTGTATGCAACCATTTGCCTGCTTGCCAAACCATGTTACTGGTAAAGGTGTTATTAAAGCATTACGTAAGAAATATCCTGAAAGTAATATTGTGGCTGTGGATTATGATCCAGGTGCCAGTGAGGTTAACCAATTAAATAGAATTAAACTTATGCTTTCAACAGCATTTAAAAATATGGACAAGGCTTCTTAGTCCATATTTTTTATGGTCATAAATTAATACAAATTATGAGATATTGTACTTTTAAAATAGCCATATTTTATAATATAATATGATAAAGGAGGAAGAATATATGAGTTTTCCAAAAAATTTTTTATGGGGTGGTGCTATTGCCGCTAACCAATATGAAGGGGCTTGGTTAGAAGATGGTAAACAACCTAATGTTACTGATGTTTTAGTAGGTATTATGTCTAGAGATCCAGGTATTAAATGGAATGAAGAAACCAGGAAATATGAAATGTGTCTTAATCCTGATAAAGCTTATTTATCACATACGGCAGTTGATGGATATCATTGTTATCGTGAAGATTTAAAACTTATGAAAGGTATGGGTTTCAATAGTTTTAGAACATCTATTGCCTGGGGTAGAATTTATCCTAATGGTGATGAAACAGAACCTAATGAAGCTGGCTTAAAATATTATGATGATATGTTTGATTATATGAATGAATTAGGTATGGAACCAGTCATTACTTTATCACATTATGAAACGCCATTACATTTAGTAACAGAATATGGTGGCTGGAGTAATCCTAAAATGATTGAATTCTGGAATCGTTATGTCACCACTGTATTTAATAGATATAAGGGTAAAGTTAAGATATGGTTAACATTCAATGAAGTCAATGCTTTATTTAGAATGCCTTTAGTAGCTGGTGGGGTTTTAACAGTTGATAATCCAAAAGATCCTAATGATCCAATTGGATCAACAACGATGCAAGATCAATGGGATGCTTATCATAACTTATTAATTGCTAATGCACAGACAGTTAAAACTGGTCATGAAATAGATCCTAATAATCAAATCGGTTGTATGTTAACATGTTCTGGTATTGCTACTTATCCATATAATTGTAATCCTGTTAATATTTTAGGTGCATTGGATATTCAAAGAAAAAATGTTTTCTATTTTGGTGATCCATTCTGTTTAGGTATTGTTCCATCATATCTTAACAAAGTATGGGAAGAAGATGGTGTTACTGTTAACTTTACTGATGAAGAATTAGCTTTAATTAAAGAATATACGGTTGATTTCTTCTCATTTAGTTATTATCGTTCAACAGTTTATGATGAAGGTGATGATATTTTAGGTGATACTGGCGGATTAGTAGGTAAGGATAATCCTTATTTAGTAGACAAAGCACCTCAGCCTTGGGGTTGGGCAGTTGATCCAGCAGGTCTTCGTTATACATTGAATGTTTTATATGATCGTTATCATTTACCATTATTGATTGTTGAAAATGGTGTTGGTTTAGATGAGAACTTAGATGAAAATGGTCATATTGATGATAGCTTTAGAGTTCATTATATTGAAGAACATATCAAGAATGTTAATGCTGCTATAGAAGATGGTGTTGATTGTCGTGGTTATCTCTATTGGGGACCTATTGATGTTGTATCAGCAGGTACTGGTGAGATGAAGAAACGTTATGGTTTTGTTTATGTTGATCGTTTTAATGATGGCCATGGTACATTAGAAAGAAAAATCAAGAATTCTTATTATCGTTATAAAGAAATCATAGAATCTAATGGAGAGATATTGATAAAATAATATCAACGTGATAAATAATTATTGACATTGTTGCTTTTAAAGTATAATATGAGGGTACAATATAAATTGTACTTCTCAATAAGGAAACTTGCTCATTCCTTTTGGGATGAGCTTTTTATATTGGAAGGGGGTTTTAAAAATGAGAAGATTATTTCAATGTTGTTTGACGTTTCTATTAGCTATTTCTTTGGTAGCTTGTGGTACAAGTGATGATAGTAGTACTGAAAAATCAGTTACTATAATGATGGAAAATGATTTGGGGACATTGGATTCATCATTAGTCACTGATGGAACAGGTATAGGTATTATTAGAGCTTTTACAGATGGTATTTATGCGATGGATGAAGAGGGAACCTTGCAGTTAGCCTTGGCAGAGTCAGAAGATATTTCCGAAGATGGTTTGACTTATACATATGTTTTAAAAGAAGCATATTGGTCAAATGGTGATAAAGTAACGGCTAATGATTTTGTTTATGCATGGCGTAGAGCTATTGATGAAAAGAGTGAGTATGCTTATTTATTTGGAACTTCAGGAGCCAATATAAAAAATGCTCAGGATGTAATGGATAATGAAGGTGATTCATCAACGATTGGTATAACAGCAATTGATGATACAACTTTAGTTATTGAACTGGATTCACCTTGTGCTTTCTTAAAAACACTGTTGGCTTTTCCAACTTTCTTTCCGTTAGATGAAACATTTGTGGAAGAGCAAGGCGATGATTATGCCACAGATGTTAATTATTTACTTTCTAATGGAGCATATGTGTTATCTGAATGGGAAGTTGGTACAAAAGTGGTCTTAGAAAAGAATGAAGACTATTACGATGCAGATGCTGTTCAAATTGATTCCTTAACAATCAACTTAGCACAAGATCAATCAGCAGCCGCATTGCAATTTGATAATGGTGAATTAGATTATTGTATTATTTCTTCATCATTAGTTGATACTTATAAAGATAGTGATGAATATAGTACCATTAGTAATGGTTTCTTATGGTATTTATATGTGAATTTTGAAAATGAATATTTAGCTAATGAAAACATTCGTAAAGGCTTATCTGCAGCTATAGATAGAGTAGATTTATGTGATAATATCTTAAAAGATGGTTCTTCTCCAGCAACAGGATTTGTACCTAGTGATTTATATACAACAGCTGATGGTGAAGATTTTGCAGCAGCGTGTGGTAATCTATTAGCAACTTATGAAATCGATTATGATTTAGAAAAAGCCCAAGCTTATATTGATGCAGGTTTAGAAGAATTAGGTGTAGATGAAATAAGTATTTCATTGGTTTATGGTACGGATGAAAGTGTGGATACAGTTGCAACCTATTTAGAACAAGCACTCAATGCTTTGGATGGTGTTACTTTAACATTAACAGCTACACAAAAACAATCACGTATTAGTAATTATCAGGCCACTGGTGAATTTGATTTATCATTAACACGTTGGGGACCAGATTATGAAGATCCAACAACTTATTTAACATTATTAGAAAAATCTCAATGGGATAATTATAATTATGGTCACTATTATAATGCTACTTACGATGAACTATTAGAAAGTGCTAGAACAGAATTAGATACTGAAACAAGAGAAAATTATTTATTAGAAGCTAATCAAATTGCTGTGTCAGAAGTTGCTATTATTCCTATTTTTGAACAAGGTCAGGCTGTACTGACAAGTTCTAGAATAACAGGATTAATCCATACAATTAATGGTTATTCATATAAATATGTTAAAATTACAAACTAAAATGCTTTTTATCCAACGTCATTAAGTTAAAAATTAGTGATTAGCCCTTCTCACAAATGAGAGGGGCTTTTTTTTATTTTTCTTTTTTATAATTGACAAAACTCATTTCATCAAAATCCCTCCAGGTTTTTAGATAAATGTCACAACTACTCTTTAAAATCTGATCTCTATTGCTTACATCATATATACCAACAGCCTTCATACCTACATGTGATGCAGCCAATACATTAACCCAAGAATCATCAAATACCCAATAATCTTTTGCTTTCACGCCAAGTCTGTTTTTAACTTCAAGATAAAAATATCTACTGGTTTTATTAATACGTAAATCATCTTCTAAAAACACGCCATTAAAATAATCTACAATTCCTAATCTTTCAAAACTAGGGCCAATCCATTCGGGTAAACAAGCACTAATAATATAAAGTCTGTAATCATTTCTTTTTAATATATCTAATACATTTATAATACCATCTTTTAATTGAACTTCTTTTTCATAAAAATCAGATTTATATTGAAAAAGGACTTCATAAATATCGTCAACATCTTCATCTAAATGATAATAATATTTTAAATAGCGTGCTCGATCATATAAAGATAAAGGATATAATTCATCATTCAAATTTTCCTTAGGTGTTATACCTCTATTCAATAAATACATGCTGCCTAAATTATCATCAAATCTTGTTGAATCTAAAATAGTCCCATCAACACCAAACAATGCAATTTTCATATTGTTTCTCTTCTCCCTTCGTATAAACTATTATACAAACAATTGGTAAGAAATCAAAGAATATGTTATCATTTTATGGGTGATTATATGCAAAAGATAAAAGAAGTTATTGTTGTAGAAGGTAAAACGGACAGCGCTATTATAAAAAAACTATTTGATGCCGATACCATAGAAACTCATGGTTTAGCATTAGATGATAAAACACTAGATCTTATATCACAAATTAATGAAACAAGAGGCATCATTATATTAACAGATCCAGATTATCCTGGCATGAAAATAAGAAATATGATTATGGATAGAGTACCTAATGTCCAACAAGCTTTTGTAGCTAAAAAAGATGCTATTGGCGAAAAGAAATTAGGTATAGCTGAAGCAAGAGAAGAAGCAATAGTAGAAGCTCTTAATAATAAGGTGACATTTATAAAAGATGAAGAATCTATTACATGGAATGAGTTTATATCATTGGATATTATTGGTAACAAACAAAGAAGAATGCAGGTCTATGCTGCCTTTCATTTGGGTTATGGTAATGTCAAAACATTATTTAAACGATTAAATATGGCAGGTATAACAGTAGATCAAGTGAAAGAAGTTTTAAGTAAATAAAAAGTATGGCAATGCCATACTTTTATGCGTTCTTTAATAAATAGACTGTTTTAACATTAGCAATTCCAGCAATTGTAGAATTCTTTGCTAAAACTTTCCATACAACTGTTGTAATAAAGAAATCAACAGAACTATGTACCATAGTACCAATACCAACTAAACCAACAATCATATATAGGAATGTTTGAATATCCATACCAGCATAATAGAATGGAATAACAATAATCATTTCTCCTACAGCATGAATAACAGCAATCGCAAAGTTGAATAACCAAGTCTTTCTAGATGATTTAAACATATTTGGATGCTTTTGTGCATATTTAGATCCTAAATAAGCCCAAATAACATGAGTCAATGCTCGCATAACAACCACAAATGGAAAACCTGCTAAGAAGAATCCTAATGTTGTACCTAATGCAACAGCCACTGCTACAGCAGGTGATAAGAATAAAGCAATCATAATAGCTACATGTGAGGCTAAAGTAAATGACATAGGACCAATAATAACTTTAGGCATAAATAATGGAATAACCGTACCAACAGCGATTAATAAAGCTGTCATTGTAAGTGTCAGAACTTGTTTATGTGAATTCATAATAATTCTCCTTTATATTATTTACATGTGTCTTGACACATGTTAACAACATTATAAAGATAAAATAAATAATGTCAAGAAAAAAAATACGCAAAGCGTATTATTTTAGCAAATATCCTTTTTCATCAAGTGCTTTTTCAATTCTATGATAGATTTCATCACTACTGCATTGCAGTGTATGCAAATGAATACCATGAGTCAATTTACTTAGTGGAGAGGCATCATTTTTTTTCACTTTTTCTAAAAACTGATCAACATCATAACGAGAAGAAATATGTAAATCACCAATAAGCTGTCCATAGACAGGATGTTCTACTATAACATCAATAATATATCCACCCAAATCAACAATAGTATACATCTCATCACCCATTTGTTCACTTGTATGTTTTACCGCAATCGTATAGGTATTCTTTAATTGCATATTATCCAAAATATAACCTCTTGGAGTTGCTGTTATTTTATAACCTTTAGCACGTAATAAGGCTATATCACCCACAATAATTTGACGACTAACACCAAACTGACTTGCAAGTCTACTTGCAGAAATAGGCTTTTCACTCTTACTAATGACTTTAATGATTTCTTCTTTTCTATCCATGTTTCCACCTCAAAACAATTATAATTATTTTTATAATTTTTTCAATGATATCCATGAATATTTGCTTATAATAATTTCAAACACACAAGATAAAATATTCAACTATCATTTCTTTTATGATATAATCACTTTGGTGAGAGAATGAAAGATATCGCAAAGAAATCAAATACTATGTATTTATTAAATAAATATAAACTCAATGCCAATAAACGTTATGGACAAAACTTTATTATAGATCTTAATACAATAAAAAAGATTGTAAATAATACTTCTATTGATAAAGATACATGTGTTATTGAAATAGGTCCTGGTATTGGCACATTAAGTGAACAATTAGGATATAAAGCAGGAAAAGTGATATGTTATGAAATTGATGAAAGATTAAAACCGGTATTAAATGAATCTTTAGGAGAATTTGATAATATAGAAGTTATCTATAAAGATTTTTTAAAGGTTGATTTAAAAGCATTGGCTGATAGTTTAGATTATGATAAAGTATGTGTCGTTGCGAATTTACCGTATTATATTACATCTGATTTATTGGAATTGATGGTTACTTCTAATAGTGGTATTTCTTTTATATGTGCCATGATACAAAAAGAAGTGGCAGAAAAGCTTGTTTATAAGCATACCCCTTTATCTTATATGATAGAAAGTGTAGGTAGTATAGATATTAAAATGAATGTATCTAGACATGTCTTTATGCCTTCCCCTCATGTTGATAGCAGTATTATTGAAATAACTATCGATAATTCTTATGATGAGAAACTCACTGAAATACTTAATGCATCATTTACACAAAAAAGAAAAACAATATATAACAATTTAAAAAATTTATTTCAAGAAGAAACTAAAAACATCTTAGAAAAAGAAAATATATCATTAACATTAAGACCAGAACAATTATCTATAGATGATTACAAGCATCTTAGTAAATATTTAGGAGGTTAACATGAAAATAAGAGCATATGCAAAAGTAAATTTGGCTTTGGATGTGGTTAATGAAAGAAGTGATGGCTATCATGAATTAGAAATGATAATGGCACCGATTACTTTACATGATCTCATTTATATATCACGTCAAAAAGAGGGTATTACGATTAGTGCTAATACATATCGAGTACCTACTGATAAGCGTAATATTATGTATCAAGTAGCTCAAATTATGCAGGAAAGATATCATATTTCTTCAGGTGTTAATATTCAGATTTATAAACATATTCCTACTCAAGCTGGACTAGCTGGTGGCAGTGCCGATGGCGCTGCAGTTTTAAGAGCAATGAATAAGATGTTTCATCTTAATTTATCATTAGAAACTTTAGCATCAATAGGTAAAGAAGTAGGCGCTGATATTCCTTTTTGTGTCTATGAAAAAATGGCTTTTGTAGGAGGAATAGGAGAACAACTAGATTTTATTGACCATGAGTTTCATTGTTACTTATTATTGGTGAAACCTAAAAAAGGAGTTTCAACACAAAAATGCTTTAATCGTGTTGATTTAAATACAGCAATTCATCCTGATATTAGAGGAATGAAACAAGCGATAGAATGTAATGATTATCAAGGTGTGGTTGATAGATTGGGCAATACATTAGAACAGCCTTCTTTGGAAATGGTCAGTGATATAGCTGAAATAAAAGAGAAAATGATTGATTTAGGTTTTGATGGGAGTTTAATGAGTGGAAGTGGTTCTTGCGTATTTGGTATGACACAAGATAGAGATATATTAGAAAAAGGATTTCAATATTTCTATAAAAAGTATCCTTTTGTAAGAAAAAGTGAGATTTTAAATTCAGCCAATAAAATAGAATTCTAAAAAAAGATGGTATAAAAGTAAAGTATTCTTAATTCCCTCTTTTTTTTTATGTTAAATTTTGTTAGAATAGTGGCGAACAAGGAGAGAATAAAATGAAAGTATATGCTGTTGTGTTAGCGGCTGGTAAAGGAACTAGGATGAAATCTGATTTACCGAAAGTCGTTCATGAAGTCTTATATAAGCCGATGATTAATCATGTTGTTGATGAATTAAAGGCTCTTGGCGTAGATGAAACTATTGTCATTGTTGGACATGCAGCTGAAAAGGTAGAAGCTATTGTCGATGATGTTACTTTTGTTTATCAAAAAGAACAGTTAGGAACAGGACATGCTGTTTTACAAGCTAAAGAAGTTCTAGCTGACAAAGAAGGTGTAACTTTAGTTTTATGTGGGGACGCTCCACTTATTAGAAAAGAAACATTGAAAGAATTTATTGATTATCATCAATCAAATCATAATCAGGCAACGATTATGAGTGCTGATTGTGATATATCAACACATTATGGTCGCATTATTAAAGAAAATAGTCAAGTTGTTGGTATAGAAGAATATAAAGATTTAAAAGCAGAACATCAAAATATTACTGAAATGAATACAGGCGAGTATTGTTTTGATAATCAAGCATTATTTAATGCTTTATCTAAGGTTTCTAATAATAATGCTCAAAATGAATATTATTTAACAGATGTTATAGGTATTATGAATGATGAAAACCTAAAAGTTGATGCATATAAGATTGATGACTTTGATGAAGTTGGAGGTATTAATGATAGAGTTGCCTTAGCTGAATCTACCATTATATTAAGAGATCGTGTTAATAAAGAACATTTACTCAATGGTGTTAATATTATTGATCCAACAAATACTTATATAGCAAGAGATGTTAAAATTGGTCCTGACACAACTATAGAACCAGGATGCATTATTAAAGGAAAAACTGAAATAGGGAGTCATTGTCATATAGGTCCTTATTGTGAATTGACTAATATGATTATTAAAGATAACATAGAAATTAAATTTTCAGTATTAAGTGATTCTATTATTGAAAATGGTGTTGATATAGGTCCTTATTCAAGACTTCGTACAAATTGTCATATTCATGAAAATGCTCATATGGGTAATTTTGTAGAAATGAAAAAAGCTGATTTTGGAAAAGGCAGTAAGGCTTCACATTTAACTTATGTTGGTGATGCTCAGGTCGGTGAAAATGTTAACTTTGGATGTGGCACAATTACATCTAACTATGATGGTAAAAATAAATCCTTAACAAAGATAGAGGATGATGTCTTTATTGGATGTAATACCAATTTAGTAGCACCTGTAACTGTTAGAAAAAATGCATATATAGCTGCAGGATCAACTATTACTAAAGAAGTTGATGAAGGTGCTTTAGCTATTGCTAGATCACGACAAGTTAATAAAGAAGGTTATAGCAAGAAATTAAAAGAAATTAGGGAAAAAGAATTTGAACGTCGAAACAAAGAAAAGAATAAGGAGAACGCATAATGAAAAATAACATAACAATTTTTGCTTTATCTGCTAGTCAGAAATTAGCTCAGTCAATGGCTGAAATTTTAGGTACTGAACTTGGTAAATGTAAAGTTCATCATTTTGCAGATGGTGAAATATTAGTTGAAATTGGGGAATCAGTAAGAGGGAAAGATGTGTTTATTGTTCAATCTACTTCTAATCCTGTAACTGAAAACTTAATGGAAATATTAATTTTAACTGATGCTTTAAAAAGAGCATCTGCTAGAAAAATTACTGCTGTTATTCCTTATTTTGGATATGCAAGACAAGATCGTAAAGCTAAACCTAGACAACCTATTACATCTAGACTCGTAGCTGATTTATTATCTACAGCTGGTGTCGATAGAGTTGTTACAGTAGACTTACATGCTAGACAAATTCAAGGTTTCTTTGATATTCCTGTTGATGAAATGGAAGCTTTACCATTATTAGCTAACTATTTCAAAAATAAAAATATTCCTGATTTATGTGTTGTTTCTCCAGATCATGGTGGAGCAACTAGAGCTAGAAAATTATCAGAATGGTTTGATTGCCCAATTGCCATTATTGATAAACGTAGACCAAAACCAAATGTTGCTGAAGTAACTGGTATTATTGGTGATGTTAAAGGATATAATTGTATTGTTATTGATGATATGATTGATACTGGTGGTACAATTGCTGCTGGGGTAGGTAAGTTAAAAGAATTTGGGGCTAAAGATATTTATTTAGCTTGTACACACGGTGTATTATCAGGTCCTGCTGTCGAACGTTTACAAGCTTGTCCTGCTACAGAAGTTGTTATTACTGATACAATTGCTATACCAGAAGAAAAACATTTCGATAAGTTGGTACAAGTCAGCGTTGCTGAATTATTAGCATATACTATAGAAAGTATTGAAAACAATTTACCTGTCAGTGATGTATTTAAACATTTTGAATTTAAATATGATGTGATTAAATAAGAGCTAGAAATAGCTCTTTTTTCGTATAGTTTTGACGTATTGAGCACATAAGATGCAAAATAAAAACAATGGAATATATAAAATTAGATAATAAAAAGAGATGCTATTTATTCATAACATCTCTTTAAGCTTTAATATTTACTTTTTATATTACTTTCTGTATCAATAATAATAACAGTACTTGAATCAATATAAGTCATCATTTGTTTCATATAGCTCTCAGAAATAGCTATGCATCCATCTGTGTTAGGTGAACTTGTTTTGCAATGTAGAAAGATACCTGATCCCTTTTTATAAGTATTTGACGAATTATAATTAATAACTGCCAGATACTCATATCCTGGAGAATAATCAATTAAATGTTCATCACTGGTTTTATCACAATTATGTTCTGAAACACTTTCATCAACAAGCTGATTATAATAATTCTCTCCACCACACCAATACATTGAAGAGGTAATTTGTGTGTAGGACATTATAGTACCAGGATTGGAAGCAATACCCATTAACTTAGAAAAATGATACATTCTGAAGTGATTTTGTCAAGTAGACAATTTAAATAATTAAAATGATTTGCTAT
>JAJQEL010000049.1 GCA_021201655.1 Erysipelotrichaceae bacterium
ATAGCAAATCATTTTAATTATTTAAATTGTCTACTTGACAAAATCACTTCAAAACCATTGACTGTAATACGATATATTTTATTTATAAAATGATTAGGTATATGAAAAATAAGTGTATTTGTTTTTTTCACAAAATGTATTAACATCACAATAAATGATATCAATGCACCTAATCCTGTTGCAACACCAGCTCCTTGAATACCTTTGTCACATACAAATACAAAGAAATAATCTCCAACCATATTAAAAACACCACCAGCTATAATAGCTATAGTTGCAAGCGTTGGATCATTATCATTTCTTAAAAATGCAGCTAGCATTTGATTGAATAAGAAACATGGAAATACAAACTTAATAGGAAATATATAAGCTCTTGCTAATGCTAAAGTATCTACAGTTGCACCAAATGTATTTAAGATAGGCTCATCAAATAATATAATTAATATCCAGCAAAGCAATCCTAAAATAACAGAACCAATCACAGCTGCACTAAAATAGTCATTAGGATTATCTTTTTTATTATCTTGACCTTTCATCATACTATATATGACAGAACCACCAATCCCCATCAGTAATCCCAAACTGTAAATAATATTCCAAATAGGAGCCACAACAGCCAATGCAACTGACCCATTAGGTCCTTGATACTGACCAACCATAGCCATATCAACAACACCATATATACAAGATATAAGTGAACTACCAAAAGCAGCAGCTAAATACTTATAATAAATCGGTTTGATTTCATCATTTAAAAAATCCATAGAACCTCCCTAATAAAAAGAGCTGTATAAGGACAGATATCTCAATCTGTAGCCTTATCCAGCTCACCATTTCTCTTGAATGGCTTACCCTCCAGCAAGCATAATTATTGTAACATAGACAAATTGAAAGTCAATAATTAAAAAAATAGGTTATAAATGAAAAATATAAAAAATACAACAATCACAAATTTAAAGAAATATTGAGATAAACTATGATATTCTTCTGGAAATGAAAAAGCATCAGGTTCATTTTTATCTTGTTTATATACAAAGTCTTCCAAATAATAATGCCATCCACTAGAATCAGTATATACAGTTACTTGATTAGATGCCAAATATTTATAAATAGGTTTCCTATAAGCTTCGCTTTTTATAGTATAAACTGTACCATTATTTAAATACATATCAACATGTAAATAATAATACTCATGATATCTAACATGTTGATCTGAATCGTGATATGTTTCATATTCTTTTGTGATCTTTGTAATAACACCTTTACATTTATCATTATAATTGATAGCTTCCTGTCTTTTCTTACGATGATATAAAGCACGTCTGATAATATCAATAGCTGCTACAACAGGTATTAAACCAAATATGATAAATAAAATGATTGATGAATCAAAACCATTAGCTAATATATTTCTTATAATACTCACATACCAAATAAAACTGAAAAATATGAGATAAACGATACCATTAAATTCTTCATTAGCAGGTCTAATATGTTTATGCATGATTATCACCTCATCAATATTATATCAAATATATTTCTTCATTAAAATACTTGACTTACCCTTAAGGGCAAGGTTTATTATAGGATTGGAGGGAAATATTATGCTTATCAAAGAAGTAACGGATCAATACTCAATAACTAGAAAAGCTTTACTCACTTATGAAGAAAAAGGACTTATACATCCTAAACGTAATTTATCTGGTTATCGTGACTATAGTGATGAAGATATTATTACAATAAAGAAAATTATATTACTAAGAAAAATGAATTTTTCTTTAAATGAAATAGAAGAAGTATTACATGGGGATGTTAAATGGCGTGAAGATAAAATGAATCAGCTGGATGATCAAATCCTAAAACTTCAAATTCAAAAGAACTATATTCCTAATCTTTCCTTAGCAATGATAGATTTATATGATATTGATAAACTAACTGAAGAGTTAGAAAATACTTTTGTAAAAGAAAAAGAAGAAAAACAAGATTCTTATACGCGACTTATAGATTTCTGTTGTGGATTATTTGTTGCATTGATTGTTTGTATATTCAATCTCATTGGTACCAATTTTATGATAATAATGATGTTATTAGTAGCTTGTTTTGTATTAGATTTTTGCATTTCTTTTCCACCTCAAAATTATCTTCTTAAACATATTAAAACATATATACCTTATATGTTATGCATTTTAAGTATTATTGGTATGACATATAGTCTGACAAGTTTTATGGATGAATCATTCAATTGTATTTTTATATGTTTTGGCATGTCATTATTTGGTGGCTTAATTAATATTAAATATACTTCTTATTGGTTGAAAAGTTATAGAATTATTTTTATGTGTTTGATGCTGCTATTATGTGTTATATCGTTATGTTGTTTTGAAAGTTACATCAGTGTTCTATTTGCTGGATGGGCTGGATGCTTTTTTGCAATAGGATATCGCGAAAAAAATCATAGTTATTAAAATATGGTTGTTATGATAAGAAAATACAAAAGTGCGTTTTATATATAAAATTGTCGAAATTAAAAACGCTTTTTATATATTATTTTTGCATTATTAATATTGCTTTTTATTGTATTTAAGTTTAAGATAGATATAGGTGGTGATATTAATGATATTTAAAAGAAAGATATATCAAAAGCTTTTAGATTGGAAAAATAATGAATCTAGTGAGACTGCCTTACTTATTGAAGGAGCAAGACGTATAGGAAAATCAACTATTGTAGAAGAATTTGCAAAAAATGAATATAAAAGTTATATACTAATAGATTTTAGTGATGTTAGAGATATTATTCTTGATGCATTTAATAATTATTTAATTAATTTAGATACTTTTTTTATGATTTTAAGTGTTCAATATGATGTTGAATTATATCCACATGAATCATTGATAATATTTGATGAAGTGCAGTTCTTTCCTAAAGCTAGACAATCTATAAAAAAATTGGTTAATGATGGGCGATATAGTTATATTGAAACTGGTTCACTTATTTCCATTAAAGAGAATGTAAAAGATATTATATTACCATCAGAAGAACAAATGATTAAAATGTATCCTATGGATTTTGAGGAGTTTGGTTGGGCTTTAAATCAAAATATGATGGTCAAGTATATAAAGAAATGTTTTGATGATTGTGTACCATTGGATGATAATTTACATCATAAAGCAATGATGTTATTCAAGCAGTATATGATGGTTGGAGGTATGCCAAAGTGTGTATTGACATACATTGAAAAAATAGAAGTTTTCGTGAAGTTGATGCAGAAAAGAGAAGAATTATATCTTTGTATAAGAATGATATAAGTAAAATTGATAATTTTTATCAATCAAGAGTATCGTCAATTTTTGATCAAATACCAGCATTTTTATCGAAACATGAGAAAAGGGTAAGATTGTCTAATATTCAAATGAATTCTACTTTTCCTATGTATGAGGAAACATTCTATTGGTTAGGCGATTCAATGGTATGTAATGAGTGTTTTAGTTGTAATGATCCTAATGTTGGCTTATCTATCAATGAAGATAGAACAAGTGTTAAATGTTATATGGGGGATACGGGGTTACTAATTAGTCATGCTTTTACAGAAAAAGAAATAGCTGATGATCAGTTATATAAACAAATACTAAATGATAATCTTTCTATTAATGAGGGCATGTTGTTTGAGAACATTGTAGCGCAGGCTTTAGCTTGTAATGGTTATCCGTTATATTTTTATACTGAGTATAATAAAGAAAAAAAACGTAATGATATTGAAATAGATTTTATTATTTCTAATAAAAGTAAAACAAGATTAAAGATATATCCTATTGAAGTGAAATCATCTAAGAAGTATTCAACAAAATCATTAGAAAGATTTATAGATAAATATTCATCACGTATTGATAAAGCATATGTCATTCATACTAAAAATTTATCCATAAAGGATAATAAAATTATATGTATACCAGTATATATGACTATGTGCTTATAAATTAATTGACCTAGCTAAAAGCTAGGTCATTTTAATTTTTCATTGAAAATCCAATAATCACCAATATGACGCCAATAATCTGAGCAATAAAACTAATCAAAAATCTAACAATATCTTCATCACTAGCAAGCATAAACATATCTATAGCAAATGCTATAAATCCAATACCTAATAACATTAATTTTATATCTTTCATAAATACCTCCAAAAATCAATTTTTCTTTTTGCTAAAATTTAATGCAGCAATAAGTAGAAATGACATAGTTTCATGAAAATAAAGGTAACCATGAAAGAAAATACATCTGATAGTAGCAATTATCGCTACAATATAACATATAACATAAAGTATTTTTAATGAATCAATATTTTTCATATTTTTTTATGAATCCTTTCTTCCTACTATAATTGATAATACCAAATGTATATAAGTAGTCTAAGCATATACAAACAAGAGCAAAATATATTATATTGTTATTGGATTCAATAAAGATAATAATTAAGATATTTATAATGATTATTATCGGTTGCTTAATAAACCATGATTTTTCTAAAATATCATGAAAATCTTGATCAATGATTTCATATTTTTTAAAAATATTTAATTTTATATAACGATTAAAAAATTTAGTACGTAATTTTGGTATCAATACAATACATATGTAATGAACTAAAACAATAAGTATCAAAATACTTAAAAAAATTTGATTTCCTGTCATAGCTACCTCCTAGTCATTTAGTCTTTCTTCTGTAATATCTAAGGGGTAATCTTTTGAAAAAATAATGTAATTATATATAATGTTTCCGCTAAACATCATAAGTATCATTAAAACAATAATAGCTGTTTTTACTCTATTTAAAGCAACAAGACAATATATCAATATAGTTGTGAATATGGATATAAAGATTCCAGTCCATAAACCAGCCACTAAATCATCTGAAATGATAACGCTATAGTATATATCACGAATGTAACCATAATTAATGAGCATAAATATATGAATACCTACTATTATAAGTGGTATTAATAATAGAATTATAATTTTTTTCATTTATATTTCTCCTCGAAGACAATCATATCATATGGTTTTGTACATTATGTGGAAATGTCTAATAATTCAATTTTTAACTTGACCTGACCCTTAGGGTTAGGTCTGTTATATGTATTGTATTATTGGAAATTCATTATTATTAGTTTTTGTTGGACAATGGATTGAGGATGATAATTTAGAAATATTAGTATTTCTAAATTAAACGTAATAACAAGTATTTGTTATTGTGTTTTATTCGGGTGTTTATCTTGTAGGTTTATCGCAGTCGTTATCGCAGTCGTTATCAAAAGAAAAAAGCTGTTATTAAAACAGCTTCCAGTTACAATTTGGTAACAATATCTTTAATACATTGCCCACAATGCAAACAATCTAAAACTTCCTGTTGACATAAATCATAAATATAAAACAAATATTTGATATCTTCAACATTATGATATACCTTCCAATAACCACAATATTGACATTTATCATGATTCATAAATCCTATAACATCCTCTAAAGGATATCCTAGAAATAAACCTATTTCATGAGGATATTGTTTATAGTATGTTAAACGATAATTGAGATAAGATAATGTTTTGTTTAAGTTATCAATAGGGTAATGATATGTTTTAAGGAATCTTTGAATATCATGTTGATGAAGAATGGATTTTAGTAATTCTTTATAGTAAACAAATATTGTTACTCTAGGTTGACTCGTTTGTAGTATTTGGATGAACAAACCTTCGGGGTTGAGCGTTTGGTTATATTTGTTTACGATGTTTTCAAGATTATAAATATAACTCTTTTCAATATGAAACATGTTTGCAACTTTTTTCTTCTTGAGTACAGGGGCACAATGAATAGCTAATAATTTCTCAAACTGTAACTCTGTAGATGACATTCTATAATTCAGCTAACTTTGCTTCAATAGCTGCTAAATCATCATCTGTACCATCGTTTTCAACTCTATAAAGAACATCAACATTGTACATTTCAGCTATCTTATCGCCAGCTTGACAATAGGCTTCTCCATATCCTTTGTCACCAGATACAACAACACCTTGTAAGAAATCAGCATTACCTTCTAAGAAAGATTCAACTTCCATAGGGATATCACCAAATCCATCAGTGTAAGTAAATAAAACATACTCTTCTTCAATAGTTTCAGATCCATCGTCAATACGTAAAGCATCGTCATAACCTAAATTATTAACGATTGATTCAACATTTCCAGTTCTTGATGCATATGCAATTTTCATAAATTTTTTCCTCCTTAAAGTTAGACTCAGCTAACTAATAATAGGTTAGCATCAACTAACTAAAATGTCAAGTATATCTTGACATCAATATCATATTACGATAAAATAACATTGTTATGTAAGAGGTGATGACATGACGCGAAAACTCGGAGTTGTATCTGAAGACACTTACGCAAAGATATTAGAAAGTGCTCAAGAAGAGTTTTATGAAAAAGGTTATCAAAAAGCATCTTTAAGACAAATTTGTAGCAATGCTGATGTAACAACTGGAGCTTTGTATTTCTTTTTTAAAAACAAAGATGATTTGTTTATTCATGTGATAAGCGAAGCGTGTGAGTTTATTTTAGCAGCGTTGAAGGTTCATTATCAAAATGAATTAGTAGCTATAGCACAAGGTGTTTTTGGTGAAGAGGAAGAAGATATAAGGGCAATGTATCAGTTACTGGATTATTATTACAGTCATAAAGAAGTATGTCAGATTGTATTAAAGCATCGTGATTATCCTTATGTCGTTGAATTCTTTGATAAGTTAACAGCTATGTTAGATAAACAAACCATTCTTATATTTCAAGAATATAAAGAATTAGATTCTTTTACTATTCATTGGCTATCTCATCTACAGATAGATGCTTTTATGCATATTATATCTCATGATTTAACGATTGATGAAGCCAAACAACAATTAAATATGATGATTCATTTTCTAAGAGCTGGATTTGAATCATTGGTTTAATAAGGACTAAAGTCCTTATTAAAATAACATTTACATAACATCGTTATTTAGTTAGAAAGGAGTAACTATGTATATTGAAGTTCAAAACATTTATAAAAATTATAACAATACCCATGTATTAAATGATGTATCATTATCATTGGATAAAGGGGAAATATGTTGTATTATTGGTCCTTCAGGTTCAGGAAAGAGTACATTGCTTAATATGATAGGTGGGTTAGATAGTGTTGATAGTGGAAATATTTTAATCAATGATTTAGATATTACAACACTAAAATCAAAAGAGTTATTGAAGTATCGTAAAAAAGAATTAGGTTTTATATTTCAGATGTATAATCTTATAGGTAATTTGACTGTTAAGGAGAATATTGAAGTCTGTCAGTATTTATCTAACAAACCATTACCTATCAATGACTTATTAGATACTTTAGGATTAAAAGAACACCAATACAAATTCCCTCATCAATTATCTGGAGGACAACAACAACGTACAGCTATCGCTAGAGCTATCATTAAAAATCCGCAGCTTTTACTCTGTGATGAACCTACAGGAGCATTAGATAGTCAAAATGTCAAAGACATTCTTATGCTTTTAGAACAAATCAATCAAAAATATCATACTACCATCATTATGGTTACCCATAACATAGAAATAACCAAAATGGCAGATCGTATTATCAATATTAAAGATGGTCAAATAGTAAGTAACCTCCAACAAAATAAAATCAATGCTAAGGACTTAGAGTTATAATATGCAAAAACTATTATTCAAACGTACTTTACGTGATTTTAAAAAGAATTTTGTGCGTTATTTCTTGCTAATGTTTTTGATTGTTTTATGTATGTTTATGGTTGTAGGTATTATGTCTTCGGCATCAAGTGTTATCAATAAAGTAAATGTTGTTAACGAGAAGAATCATGTAGAAGATGGTCAATTTAGTGTATTTGTTCCATTAAATGATAGTGTCATTGATGAAATCAATGATAAAGGTATTACTATAGAAGAACATTTCTATTTAGATATAAGTATGAATGATGATTCAACGTTACGTTTAATGAAGGATAGAGAATATATTGATCTTATTGAATTATCTCAAGGAAATATGATTTCTGGTGATCATGATATTATTCTTGATAAGGTTTATGCGTCAAATCATGATTATTCTATTGGTGATAGTATCATGATAGGTGATCAAACTTATACAATTTGTGGTTTTGGTTCAGTAAGTGATTATGATAATGTATTGGAAAATATGGGTGATATGAGTAGTGATATGTATTTTGGAATTGCTTTTATTAGTGATGATGCTTATGAAAGTATTAAAAAAGATAATATAGCTATTCATAGTGAAGAGTATGTTTATAGTTATTTATTGAATGGTTATGATAGTGATGATTTTAAGGATTATTTGTATGAATTAACAGTGAATGTAGATGATATTGATGATGGTTATTTTCAAGATATGATTGAAGAGAAGATGGCTGATCGTAATGAAATAGTTGATGGTATACAGGAGCTTGTCGATGGTTCTAGTGATTTAAGTGAAGCTATGGATGAACTCAATAATGGTATAGGGGATTTAAGTGAAGGTATTGAGGCAATACAAGATGCTTTAAATGAACTATCTAGTAATTCAGATACACTTTCAAATGCTTCTACAACAATATCTCAAGCACTTACAACCATGAATGAGCAATTATCATTATTTGAAACATCTTATGAATCATTAACTCAATTGTCTGCGTATTCATCAACTTTCCTAGAAAACCTGAAAATACTCAATACTTATACTCAACAGTTAGCTAATGCTACCTCATATGATACATTTATCAATACATATTCTATTGATACTTCTAGCCTATCTGATGAAAGCCAAACATTACTTACTTATTTTGAAAGTTACTTGAATAGTATTAACCAATATACAAATCAAATTAATAATGGAACATCTCAACTTGTTTCATCTTATACGACTATGGATACTGTTATTCAAGATATACCTGCTCAAATATCAACACTCACTTCATCGCTGACAACATTTCAAGAAGCTTTCAATACATTAACACAGGAATACAATACTTTTAATGAAGGACTTCAAACATATACCTCTTCATTAGATACAATATCTACAGCCTATAATCAAATCAGTGAGGGTATGGATGCATTATCATCAGGTAGTGATGAATTATCAACTTATACTAGTGAATTAAGTGATGCCATAGTCACATTACAAGATGAATCGAATGATTTATTAGATGAATATTTCTCATTGGAAATGAGTAATCTTACTTCCTATGTAGAAGCAGCTTCTAATCCTAGAATTAATGCATCTGTTGATGACCTCCAACAAAACCATAGTATTTGTATTTTAGCAGGTATACTCATTATTATCTTACTAACATATGTGATATCTGTATTTATGGTTCATTCTATTGATCAGGAAAGTTCTATGATAGGAGCTTTATATGCTTTAGGTCTATCATCTCAACAACTGATATTATCTTATACAATGCTTCCTGTATTATTATGTTTTATAGGTGGATTGATTGGTACAGCAATAGGTTTTTCAGATTTATCAATGTCTATATTTGCGGAAGAAACTTTCACGTATTACTGTGTTCCTGATTGTAATATGCAGCTTAATGGATGGCTTATTATTTATGGTGTTATTGTTCCACCATTGATATTATTTGTAGTATCACAGATAGTATTAAGAAAACGTTTGAATCAAACAGCTTTATCACTACTAAGAAAAGAAGAAAATATACAACATAGTCGTTTTACACTTAAGAAACTATCATTTGTATCAGCATTTCAAATAAGGCAAATATTAAGAGAAAAACGTAGTATTATTGCTTTAGTAGCAGGTATGTTTATATCATTGTTAGTATTGTTTATATCATTGGATTGTTATGCACTGTGTATGAATATCAATACCAATACTGTTAACGATACAACATATAATTATATGTATGTTTATAAATATGTCCCTGATACATTACCTGATAATGGTAGTATCGCTTATATCGAAAGCTTATACGCTGAAAATTTAGGTTATGAAATAGAATTAAGTATAACAGGTATTAGTGATGATAATCCTTACTTTCCTGCCATTACAAGTACGAGAAAGAATGAATTAAGTATTTCAAGTTCAGTTAGTCAAAAGTTTGGATGGAAAGAAGGAGATACTGTCATCTTGAGTGATACTGTTAATGATTCAGTATATCAGTTTACGATTAAAGAAGTTGTTGAATATAATGTCGGTATGATGTGTTTTATGGATATTGATGCTATGCGTTCATTATATGATCAAGATGATGATTATTATAATGTTGTTTATAGTGATGAAGAATTAGATATTGATAGTAATATCTTATATAGTACAACAACTAGAGAAGATATCGAAAAGAGTTCAGAAATATTTTTAGATCTTATGAATGGTATGATTTATAGTTTGGCTATTTGTTCGGTTCTCATCTTTATAATAGTAATGTATCAAATGTTGAAAGTATGTATTGATAGATCAGCAAATAGCTTATCATTAATGAAGATATTTGGTTATAGTGATAAAGAGATTAGAAAGCTTTATTTGGATGGTCAGTTTATTATTGTAGCAATCAGTGCAGCTATACTTATGCCGTTATCTAAGTTTATTATGGATGCATGTTATCCATATCTCATAGCTAATATAAGTTGTGGTATTGATCTTCATTTTGATTTCTACCTTTATATTCTTATTTATGCAGGTATATTGTTATGCTATGCCGTAGTAAGACAAGTACTCATATTACATATAAGAAAAGCTGATGTAACAGCTATATTAAAGAATAGAGAATAATTATTAGAGTTTCATAATAATTGAAAGTTGTTAAATATCTGGATTGAGTCAATCCAGATTTCTTTTTACATTGAATTGTATAGGATTAATTGATAAAATAATAAAGAATAGTTTGCTAAATGATTATTTATATGTCTATATTTGATACGTCTATCTCATCAGACATAAGTTTAGATAGCAGTATATCTCTAAGATTTGTCAAAATATTAATTTTAAAACAATTTGAAGCTATTAAAGCATATAACGCTGCAATAATATTACAATAATTTTTCATCGTTTCTTCATCAGGAACATATATTTCCAGCCCCTCAATATTTTGTTTATTAATATGTTGTTGAGTTCCACCAGTTTGATGAGAAATTAATTCATCAATATTAGATTTGATAAATGGATAAACGAATTCATATGATAAATAATTATTAGGTAATATCCCAACAACTGATTGATTAGCACAACTATCAATTTCTAAAAGACTTACTTGCCCTAGCGTAGCACCTGTTATTGCTATAACGGTTGTTTTTTTAGGAAGAAGTTTGGTTGCTGATTTTTCTAATCCCATTTTTGTTATATATTCACTTGGCGAAATAATTCTAAAATGATTTACTTCGCCAGAATTTATCCAAGGAATATCTCCATTCCAATATTCTTTTTTTGATCTACTATGAGTTCTCTCGAGCAAACATTGACATACATTCCCAAGAGTTGTTACTTTTTCAATTGAATATTTATTAGATATAAATGTATTATTGAATACTGTTTAAGCTTCCTCCTCTAAATATAGCATTTATAAGCTTTTGATAAAATATTTTTCTTAAAAATGATATGTAATTAAGTATATATTATTTGCTTAAAGTATTGTCTAAATATGATTATTATGATATATTATATTTGCAAGAAACAACATAGAAAGTAGGTGTAATAATATGAATATCATATGTTTTCACAATCCTGATGAAGAAAATGAATATTTAAGTAATTGGTATTTAAGCGATTTTATAGTTAGTGGCATAAATTATTCTTCAATGGAACAATATATGATGTATCAAAAAGCTATTTTGTTTCATGATGAATCAATAGCTAAACAAATATTGAATACAAATAATGTAGCATATATTAAATCATTAGGACGTAAAGTATCAAATTATAATGATCATTACTGGAATGGTATAAGGCAAGTGGTTGTATATAAAGGTTTAATGGAAAAGTTCAAACAAAATGATAATCTAAGAAAAGAATTATTAAATACTGGAGATGCTGTGCTAGCGGAATGTGCTGTTAAAGATAAAATATGGGGTATTGGTTTATCTATGAGCGATTCTAATCGTTATGATAAAACTAAATGGAAAGGTCAGAACTTATTAGGATATAGTTTGATGGCCATTAGAAATGAGCTGAAATAAACTTATGAAAATAGATATGATGTATTTTGTAATATATTATTGTAAAACAGTAACTGAGATGATTGTTGATAAGTATGATATCAATTTTACCAAAGCTTATGAAAGCTTTATAAACTCTGAAACATTTCAAATGATAATTGATGAAGAATTAGAAATGTGGGAATTTAGTCCAATAGGTATTTTTGATATGTGGAGGGTTGAACAGGAAACAGGGAATCCATGTAATTCAATATATTTAAGTGCAGAATAAAAAACTATCCAATCGGATAGTTTTTAATATACATTCTTAGAAAATAAAACTTTACCAATAACAGCTAAATGTTCTCTTCTTGCTTGTGTTCTTGAATAAATCATATCATCTACTTCAGAATTAGCAGCACTAAGGATCGTAAAACCTTCTTCTTTTTTTACATATCTTAAATAAGCAATATCATCTGCTACAACAACGGCAATATCTTCAGGACTCACACGATTAACCTTTTTAACATACACAAGACTACCATTGACAATACCAACATCGCACATATCATTATTATCTACTTTAATAAAATAATCACCTGCTTTGTATTCTTCTGATGATACAATAGCATCCCCTAAATGATCTTGTACAATAAATAGTTCATATCCAGCTCTCTTCATACTAACAACTGGTTTTTTCAAATCAACTATTTGACCACGTAACACAGCTAAGACATCATATCCTAAAATTTCACTAATTCTTTCAGCAGTATCACCTTGAACAGATTGAATTTCTCCTCTTAACCATCTATTAACAGTATTCGTTGATACTTGAAATATTTCTGATAAATCTTTGTTAGTATATTGGTATCTCGTTTTATACTCTCTCATAATATCATTCAAACTTACTGGCTCCATTTTTTCACCTCTTTAACTAATCAAAATAAAACAATAAAAAAATTACGTCTAATATGTATATAGGCCTATACATAAGATAACTTTAAGTGTTATCTTTTAATACTCGTATATTATAACATATATGTGCAAAAAGCAAAAGGAACTTTTTAAAAAAATTAAATAAATTTTTATAAATAAAAAATATACATTAATTGATTATTTATGTATTATATGTATAATTTTTATTAGCTAATTACAAATTATAAATTGCTTAAAACAATTGAAATGTATACGTAATATACAATATTGAATATTACATATGTTCTTTTTTAATTTGCATTTAATTATTTATTTTTGCTGAATTTTAGTGGTATTGACATAAAATATGAATTTGTTAAAATGATATTGTAATAATTTTTACCTCAAAATTAATATATTCAAGTTCTTGTCAATGGAGGTAAAATTATGCGACAAAAGGTTAAACATCGAAAAAGAAAAAATCATCTCGGATCAATGATTCTTGCTAGTCAGGATGCTTTGTGGAAAGAATATTTTCGAGATGAAGGACATCTTTCTGATTTTGTGAATGGTACATTATTTGAAGGCAAACAAAAGCTATCACCTATAAGTGTTATATTGAATCAAAATACAGATATGTCAACAGCTATTCCTAATGGTGATTTGTATTTATCTTTAAATCGTTACCGTGATGTATTAGCTTCATGTTATGTGGACAATATTTCGTTTTTGATAGGCATCGAAAACGAAAGTAGCATCAAGAATGATGAGGTTTTAAAAATATGGTTATATGATTGGTGTAAGTACTTTATTGATTATCAAAATAAGAATAAAATGATACCAGTTATCACTATTGTTCTTAGCACATCTCTTAATCGTTGGACAAAACCAAGATCACTATATGACATGGTTGATGTTCCTGAATGTCTCAAGGAGTTTGCTAATAACTTTACGATTGAGGTTTATCGTTTGTTTGAATTAGATGAAAATCTATTTTACAACAAAGATAATAAGGACTTAATTAGATTATCAAAATTACTTAAAAAGAAAGGTAAAGATCTTTCAAAAGATCCATTTGTAGGTGTAAGCAAAAGTGTTATTGTTTTATCAAGTATTGTTACAGGTTTAAAAAAGGAAGTTGTTGAATGTTTGTTGAATGAAAGAAATGGAGGAGAATTTGAAATGTTTGAGGCCGTAGAAAGATCAAATATGAAATTTAGAAACGAAGGCATATTTATAGGTCAATCTAAAAATATTGTTAAATTGTTACCTGCTTTTATAGGCAATGAGCCTTCAGTTTCCATCAAAGAAATCATTAGTCAATCAACTAGAGACAAGCTGGATAGATTGACTGATGAACTAGTAGCAGGCAACATCAAAAGTGAAACAGATGTCTTGAATTTTTTAATCAAAGATAAAAAGGAAGATTTTGATTAAATATCTTCCTTATTCATCTTCATCTGTAAATGTTTTTATAACTTTATCGGTGACTTCAATATGATTTCGATAAAGTGATATGTTAATAACACGACTTGCTATAGCATAAATAAGAGCCATAAGTGGAACGGCAATCAATAAACCAAAGAAACCAAACAAATTACCAAATATAATTAATGACAACAAAACATATAAACCAGATAAGCCAACGGCATCTCCTACAACTTTTGGATATATAATATTACTTTCTATCTGTTGAATAATAAAGAATACTACAGCAAAAGCCGCTGCTTTCATAGGATCAACAGCTAAAACCAGGATAAATCCAACTGCAAATGAAGCATAACATCCAAACATAGGTACCAATGCGGCGATAGCTATGATAGATGCTAATAACTCGCTATAAGGTAATGAAACAATTCTAAAACCAATATACATCATAATGCCAAGTATTAAACATTCTAACAATTGTCCTGAAATAAATCCATTAAAATAATGATTTGCCTCTGCACCTATTTCAAAAAATCTTTGTGAACGTTTATATCCAATAAAGAACGTTACAACTTTTTTTAACTGACGAATATGTCCTTCTTTATTGAATAATAAATAAATAGACATAATAAAGGCTGTAATACCATTGATAAATACACTGAAGAAACCGAATGTTTGAACAATAAGATCTAATGTGCCAGAGCTTTCATTATTTGCTTGAATAAAGCTTGTTAAATCCAGGTTGTTAAGAGTTTCTTGAATAGATTCATAGTTAATTGCATAATTAATATTAAGACTGACCATAGTTTCATTGAAAAGAGTTACTAAACGATTAGAATAGTTATAAATATTACTAATAATTAAAGAAATGCTTTCAATAACTCTAGGAATAAGAAATGAAATGAATAGAATAATAACTAAAAAAGCTAATATAAGCGTTGTGGCTACGGCCAAACCTCTTCTTAAATTTTTCTTTTTGATATATTTTTCATAGAATTCTTCAATATATTTCATTGGCATATTTAAAAGATACGCAATAGTTATGGCAATATATAATGGCGTAGCCAATGAAAAGATATATGTCAAGGCCTCCCATACAGTTTTATAATTGAATACAACAAATGCTAAAATAATTGTATATGTAATATATGCAATTATTTTATTGTTTTTACCAATTTGTGGTTTGCTTAACACAATATCACCTTCTTTATGAAAAATATTTTATCATATTTTATAAAAAATGTGTAGTTGATTGTGAAAAGTATAAAAACATGTTAAAATAGATACAGAGAGTGGTGATGATATGAGATTAACAAGACGTGCAAAGATTTTATTTACAGGTATTTTTATTATTGTTTTTTTTAGGAGTTGCATTCCTAATTATTAATCCGTTTGGTAAGGAAGAATCATCTAGTGATGAAGAAGTCACTTATACAGTGAGTGTTGTTGAAGAAGACATTGATATTGCAGCAGCTTATGAGGACTCTATTTCTACAGACAAATCTTCAAATACTTTTAGTGAATGTAAAGTTAAAGTGGTTGCAGGCACAGCTATTGGGGATTATACGCTTACGAATGACCAAACATTTTCAAAGTATATTCAGTTGATTGGACCTGGTTCGGATGAGACTATCTATAGTGCTTCATCTAACGCTGCAACTCATTATGCTTATGGTTTATTATTGACAGGGGATTTAATAGAGAAAAAGAATGACGAAACTGATGAAGTTACATATGAGATTGTCAATGCACATATTACTTATGATGTTGTTCATATGTCATTAATGGATAATGAAAATAGTGCAATGATTGCTAATCAGGAAGGTTCTGATGAAAAATTAGTCAGTGTTCAAGAACTTATTAATGCACTTAATAGCGTTGATCAAAGAGATAGTATGTTAGATTGGTAAGGAGGATTAAAATGAAGGCAGTCGTATTGTTTAAGGACGGATTTGAAGAAGTTGAAGCATTGACACCCGTGGATGTATTGAGACGTGCTAATGTTCCTATTGATATGGTTGGAATGGACAGTATCACTGTGAAAGGGTCACATGGTATTGAGATTAAGATGGATAAGGTTTTTGATGATGAAGTTTATAATGCAGATATAGTTATATTACCTGGTGGTCTTCCAGGGGCAACATCATTAAGAGATGATAAAAGGGTTATTGATGTATTAAAAGTCTTTAATGAAAAGAATAAACTCATTGCAGCTATTTGTGCAGGTCCTATTTCATTAGAAAAAGCAGGTGTAGTAAAGGATAAGTTATTTACTTGTTATCCTGGATTCGAATTACAAATTCCTTCCGGAAAGCATCGTGATACACTTGTTTGTGTGGGTGACAATATTATTACTGGTAGAGGCCCTGCAGCAGCTATGAAATTCAGCTATCGTATATTGGAAAAATTAGGTGTTCCATCTGAAAAGATTAGTGACGCCATGCAATATCCATATATCAACAAATAAAAGATCACTTTGAAGTGATCTTTTTTCGTGCAAATATGAGCTGATTGCCTTTAGTTTCTTGATAAGTAAAACCATCGATAGTTATTTGTTTTAATTCTTCTAAAGTCAATACTTCGTTTTGTATCATCGCATTGAGCATCATACCTCTGGCTTTTTTGATAACAGTCGCATTTCTTTTGATTTTATCTTTTTGATATTCTACAAAATCGATAAAGTAGTAAGGAAGTCTAACCATACGATTAAATTCATGCGATGCTAAAGAAATAATAATATCTTCATTTTCAAAATATTGATAAACGGGTGTATACCAAAATTCATATAAATTGATGTCATTAGGTTTCATAGTCATATCTAAACGATAAGGTTTTATCATTGTATTATATTCACAAACACCATACAACGCTGATAAAATATTAATATGCTTTAAATATTCTTCATGCTGATAAAGATTATTTTTGTCTAGTTGTTTAAAAACTGTTCCAGAATATAAATGAATAGCTGGCCAAGCTTGATAATCATCATGATAGTAACTGTAGACTTTTGATACTTGTCTTGTATTTATTTTTATTAATTGACATAATTTTTCATCATTATATTGTCGTAGAATCTTTTTAAGATATATTGTTTCATTAGGAAATAATAATTGAGTACCATGAAAAGTAGAATTTTGATATTTCATAGTCTTACTTGGTGCAATAATAATTTTCATAAACCTTCACCACAAAAATTATAACATGATTTATTTTAAAAAGAAATCATGTTATAATCCGTAAGGGTGAAAAAGATGAATACAATAATTATTAATAAAATACTGATGCATATGATGGACTTTGAACATCGTAAGATTTATCATTCTAAAGAATTTGTTGATATGAATGAAACAAATATTGACTACTATCGTAAAAAAGTAGAAAAAACACTCACTTCTCCAACTATGAAAGAATTAACAGTTGGCAGTTTACATGAACTTATGCTTAGAAGTGATAAGATGTGTGAAAGTGATGAAGAATTTATAAAACAAGCGAGTGATATTACTGATAAATTATTTACTTTAGGTTCAGTTATTGAAGAAATGCCAAATTGTAATGTCCTGTTTGTAGATTGTTATAAAGACGGTGAAAAAATTATGGCTGTCTTAAAACTCAATTATCGTACTATTGATATGAGCGTGGTAGAAGATGGCCTTGTGCGTATTACAAAGCAACAGGTTTTACCAACTCAAGGTGCGAGTGTGGATGAAGCTATTATTATGAATTGTGATCAAAAGAAACTATATCTCATTGAAAAGAAATATATGATTGATGGTAAAAAAGATTTTTATTTAAATGCTCAATGGATTAAAGGAGAAGAAGCTTTAACGGATAAGCAAAAGATTTCAACAATGACAAAGGTCATTAAGAAATTAGATGATCTTTATCAAGTTAATGATGGTAAAGCAATGCCTTTGATGAAGAGTGAAATACAAGAAAAGGTAGATACCAATCAACCTGTTAAACCATTGGAAATTGTACGTAAAGTATTAGAAAAAGATTATCAGGCCCAGGAAGAAAGCGAGCTAATGATGAAGGATCTTGGTATTGATGAAGAAGATCAGGTAAAAAATGTTTCAATTCCATCAATTGATACATGTAAATTAGTATTAGATGATGATATTGAAGTTAAATTACCAGTTGATGAATATTTGAATGGTCAAAAAATACAAAAAATTAGACAAGATGATGGTAGTTATCAAGTAATATTAAAAGATGTGAATGAAATAGTTGTTAAGTAGGTAAGTTTCTTACCTACTCTTTTTTTGGTGTATACGTAAATCTGTTTGCAATGTATAGTTAATTCTTTAAGTATATGCTTATTTCAAAAAATAAGAGATAATATACCTAAAGGGTGTGGTGCAAAATGTGGAGTTATGAACCATTATGGAAAACAATGGAAGAAAAACAAATATCACAATATAGCTTGATTAATAATCATGTTATTAACTCAGCTACTATCCACAGGCTTCGTAAAGGTGGCAGTATTACAATGGTTACTTTGCAGAAGATATGTTTTGCACTAGATTGTACCCCCTAATGATGTTATAGAATTTATTAAAGAAGAAGGCGAGGAGTTGATATGATTCTCTAAAGTGAACAAAATAAATAATTAAAAGTTCACTAAGGAGG
>JAJQEL010000048.1 GCA_021201655.1 Erysipelotrichaceae bacterium
CAATAATAGAATCATCAGGATGAAAAGCACGATTCGCTAATTTATAAGGTTCACTGACTTTCATTACCTTATCAACTGCTTCATCCACTTCCATCATTTCTGGATCTACTTTTGTCGTATCCCCAATTAATCCAACAACTGTCACATTTTCACCTTTAGAGACATGAGCCTGTACCCCTTGATTTTCTACTTTTTTTAAAACTCTCTGTAAATCATTCTCATTGGCACGTTTCTTTAATACAATAATCATAACTTTCTCCTCCTCAATATAAAAGGTCTCTCCATCCATAAGGACGAGAGAGACCATCGCGTTACCACCTTAATTCGTTGCTGCCTCACAACAGCAACCTCTTCGAGTACTATCATACTCTAACACAATAACGGGTGTATCCGAGTTAACCTACTTGATTCAGCCACCTACTCCAAGATGTATTCAATAGTCATCCAAATTTCTTTTTCACCAGCCAAGAACTCTCTCTATTCTTCATAACTATTTACTTCTTCTTTTCACTGTATTTATTATATTCTAACTAAAGTTATGGGTGATTGCAAGGAAAATGATAAAATTCTAACAATCTTTCAACACCCCAAAGGTTGTTTTGATAGACTCAACATAATGATCATTAACAATAATTTTATCAATCGCTTTATCCTGCTGTAATGTATCTAAATCCTGATAAGAAATCACATCAGGTAATTCAAAACAATTGCCACTGATAACTTCAACACCATATTTTTTGACGATATTTAATATTCTTTCAATATCAAAATTCAATAAGTTTTCTTTTAATACAACTAGCATATCATTCTCCCTGATCCGTATCAGTTTCTTCTTCGTCTTCATCATCAAGCTTAATGATTTCATCATTGAATAAAGCTTCAATATAAGACTGCACCAAGGCAATGGATTCTTCGTCTGGTTGGGTAACATATAAACCATCAGGATTAACAGAAGAAACATTACCAACAGTTGCGAGTTCAAATGTACGAATATCTGTACCAGTTAAATGATAAGTTTGAATATCCCATGAAGCCCCGTCATCTATTTGCATATTAATTAAAGCTAATATTTCTTTGTCTGACATATTGGTTTCAAAGCTATCAGATAATGATTCAAAGATTTCATCCATATTGGTAATAAGAGATGACGAACAAATCTTTTTAATAATGGCTTTTAACATAAGCATTTGATTTTGTCCTCTTACAGTATCACCATCAACAAATGCTTTTCTTTCTCTTACAAAAGCTAGGGCTTCCTGAGCATCAAAGGTATTTTCACCTGGATAAATGGTATAATTACCTATTTTTGTGGTAAAGTAGCCTTCATCGTTGCCAACAACATCATATTGGGGAACATCAATCGTAATTGTTCCACCTAGGGCATCAATAACATTAATGAATGATGTAAAATTAAATTTTGCATAATAGTTAAATTCAATATCTAATAGATTTTCTAATGTTTCCATTGTACAGCTAATGCCACCTTTAGCACTATGGGTTAATTTATCATATCCTGTTACGTTATCCATACCAATGATTTCCACATAATAATCTCTAGGAATGGAGATTAATAATATTTGCTTAGTGGTTGGATTTACAGTAGCAATCATATTGACATCAGATAAGCCGAAGGTATCAATGGATCCTGTTTTATCGGTTCCACAAATAAAGATATTAAATGTTTCTGATGTGACATTAGCACTATTAGCACTAACAGTTGCTACAGTAATAGTAAATGTAGCAATTATATTAATTTTATCAGAAAAGCTGGAATCAATATCATCTAATGATTCAATATCCACTGCTTTTATAATAATTGCTGGTACTTCTTCATCTTCTAAAGCAGATACCAATTTTGTATAACTTGAATAAGTTGTAACAGTAATATCACCAATTTCATCTTCAATCATGGCTTCAGTCTTATTAACATTAACGGAATCCTGCTCGTTTCCACCAAAATCACATCCTGCCAAATCTTCTAAAGATTGATATGTAGATGATTTTAATACGGCTACATTCATTTCAATCGTTTGGGTAGAGGCACTTGTAATAGATGATAAGAAACTTGAGCCTTTCATCGCTGTTAAAGAACCAAAAGCTAAAGCAATCGCTAATAAAACATTCACAAGCTTAACAAAACTTACCCTAAACAAATGCTCATCATCGGGATCATTTTGTCCTATATACATCAATAAACATATCAATACTAATATGACTACCATTGGTATAAAATACTTTGTTGGTAGAATTTGTAACTGATATACAACATATCCAAAGAATATTTCAGCAATAAGTGTCATTACAAACAAGAATTTTCTAGATATTAATGCACTTACTAGTTTTTTCATCGAATCCCCCGTTTCTCATTTACTTATTATACACTTGTATTCATGTTTTACAAACACAAATCACCGAAAATATTATACATACGAATTATGGATTTTTTGTGGAAATGTATAAGAAGTATGACTTATTTATCATACTTCTTGTAAATACATTCGGCTTTTTTAAAATCTACAAATATTTGAAATGCTTTATTATCTTCATCAGTGTCCCAGATTTCTACAAACTCTGGTTTCACTTCTACTAATATTTCATCTTCTTCATGGCTATAAGCATTATAGCTTCCATATAAATACTGATTATAAAGTTTTTCAAAGGTTCTCCCTTCTTCTTCAATCACTAATCCTTTAATATGAGCTTTCCCTTCTACTTGAATACCATTAAAGCATAAAGCTACTTGTGGATTAGCATATAGTTGTTTCGTTTTTCTAAAGTTTTTATCTGTTTTAAAATAGATAGCATCATTATAAATCAAACAACTCACATTTCTTACCATTACATAATCATTGACAGATGTCGCCAATGCCATAATCTTAAAAGGTGCCAACTTATCAAATATATATTGCTTTGCTTCATTAAATTCCATTAATATCCCCTCACGAAGTTCTTAATATATTTACTTAAACGTTTATATAAGATAAATGTTACTGCTGAACAAGCAAAACCTTTAATAAGATTAAATGGTATAATACCAAAAATAGCTAAGGTAATTGTATCAGTCATTAATGGATTAACAGCTGTACACATAGAAATAATATCACTAACAGTTAAACCCATCAAAGAAACATAGAAAGGAATAATAATATAGATATTAGTAAAAACTGCTGTAATAGAAGTTACTATTGTACCAACTAACATACCAATTAAAGCATTATTCTTTGTCTTATGTCTTTGATAAATCAAAACTGCTGGTAACACCAAAGCACAACTTAAAATAAAATTCTGGATTTCACCTGTCATCATACTGGTTGTACCCATAATGGCTAACTTAATAATCAACTTAACCAAAATAATCAATACTGCGGCAACAGGCCCTAAAGCAAACCCACCAATAAGTTCAGGAACAGCTGCTAAATCAAAATCCATGAATGGTGGCATAAAAGGAATTGGGAAATGTAAAGTCATCATTAACACAGCTCCTAAAGCCCCCATAATTGCAATTAACGTCATTTCTTTTACTCTTGAATTTCTCATTTTTTTCTCCTCCAAATAATATAAAAGACCTTAGATGCATCTAAGGTCAACATTACAGAAAATGTCTTTTATCATCCGGACTCTACCATCGGTTCTGGAATTTCACCAGATCAGCCGCAAATGCGGGTCGTGGACTCTACCACCGGTAAGGAATTTCACCTAACCCCAAAGACTTTAATATATTTTATTATATTTGGTGATGAAGAAACATCATCTGCATGTATAATACTATACCTATTTGCTTGGTTTGTAAAGTAATTGTATAAAAAAAAGGTCAAAATAACTTGACCTTGATGCATTGATTTATATGAAGACGTTTTTATAAAAATAATTTAAAGTAGTAAGTGATAAGCCATCTCAAAAAAACTAAAAAAGATTAAGATTCCTATTATACATCTCCACTTCACTTTGCATTCAGATTATATCATGACTACTATTTTATTTCAAGCAAATTTTAATAAAATAGTTAAATATTAGCAATGAAAAATTGGGACAAACTTGGGATTTTTGGTTGGTATTTGTATGTTATAATATATAATGTCTTCTTGACTTTCCTCCATGGAAAGGAGGTGTCACAATGGCTAGTTTCTTCATATCTGTTTTGGCTGGTATAGTTGCGTACTATATTTGCAAATGGTTGGACAGTTTAATTTTAAAAGAAGATCAACCTACAAGTGATAAACCACTTTAAAAGTTAGAAAAAGGTAAGGATTGCCGTCCTTGCCTTTTTCGCAGTGTCACAATGACCACTAGTTTCTTCTCATTCATTCTATCATTACTAAATCATGATTTCAATATTTTTTTAAATAATCCATCAATTCCATATTTACCGAATAATTCATTATATATTCGATAACATCTTTCTTTTTTAATACCTTTTGTGTTAATTCATTATCCAATGATCTTAATAATGTTATCATATCTACTTTAGACAATGTATTTATCTGTTTTAATAATGTTGTATCATGTTGTTTGCGAGGCATATCATCAATAGGATAATCAATGTCATTGAATAATGCATCTAAAATATATCTTACATTGATATAACCACACCAACCATAATGAAGACCAAATGATAAAGAAACAACATTACCATCGTTAATATGTCTAAACAAATATGCATCACCAACTGTAGAAATATATCCACAAATAACATTAGGCATAGTATTACATGCTAGCATCATACCTTGCCCTGATGAACATCCTGTAATCACAAAATCAACAACTCCACTATTAATCAGTAATCCTATTAATATGGATATTTCTACATAACTATATTCTTCATCTTCAAAACAACCAAAATTAATAATTTCTACGTCTACTATATCTTTAAGTATATTTTTAATTATTTTTGCCTTGTCACCTTGACTGCTTGCAAGTATGATTCCTATCTTCATTTTACCACCCTTTTTATTATAAGCAAAAATATATTGTTTTATCAACAAAAATTCAATTTTTACTAGGAATTTTCGATTATTATGATATAATCCCCACAAGGAGAATGCTAATGGAAAATACAATTTTAGAAATGTTGAATAATGAAAAGGGACATTATATATCTGGACAAATAATAAGTGATCAATTACAGGTATCACGTACAACCGTTTCAAAACATATCAAGAAGTTAATTGAAAAAGGTTATGATATAAAATCATCTACTAGAAAAGGATATTGTTTAGATAAAGATAGTGATGTTATTTTTATCAATCATATTAAAGATAGTATACCTGATTTTTATAAGAATATTGAATATTATGATCAAATTGAATCTACCAATAGTCTCATGAAAGCAACTCGATATCGTCAAGGTGATATCGCTATAGCTGATCATCAAAGTGCAGGCAGAGGAAGAAATGGCAGAGCGTTTCATTCACCAAAGGAAAAGGGATTATATTTTTCATTTGTGATTGAACCACAGTTGACAGTTTATGATAGTTTAAAGATTACCGCAATATGTGCTGTAAGCCTTATTAAAACAATTATGACGAATTATCCCTTAGAACCATCTATTAAATGGGTAAATGATATTATATTAAATAAGAAAAAAGTAGCAGGTATACTTTGCGAAGCTGCCTTAGAAATGAATACAGCTAAAATCCAAAAGATGGTTATCGGTATTGGTTTAAATGTACATAAGCAAGTATTTCCTGATGATTTAAAAGATATAGCGACAAGTTTAGAAAATGAATGTGATCGATTTGTAGATAGAGAAAAAATCATTATAGATTTTTTTAATTATTTTTATGAAGATTATAAAGAGTTATCTTTTATAGATGATTATAAGAAATATTCAAGTGTTTTACATCAGAATATTACAGTTTATCAAAATAATGAATCTTATCAAGCATATGTTTTAGATATTAATGATGATGCAAGCTTAAAAGTATTAGTCAACAATGAAGAAAGAAATCTTAATTCTGGAGAAATAACTATAAGAAAAGCTGAAAGTTGAACTTTCAGCTTTTATATTGTAAATCATTTAAAATAAATCACTATGCGTACCTGTTCTAGTTAAGTATAAAATAAGTTCATTATTTTCAATTTCATAAATTAACAACCAGTCAGGCGTAATATGACATTCTCTACAACCTTTATAATTACCTATCAAGTTATGATCTTTATATTGATTAGGTAATGGTTACCCTGCAGCCAATGTATCAACTACTACACCTAATAATAAAAGATCATAGCCACGTTTTTTAGCAACTTTTAGATCCTTTTTAAATTTATTGGTTTGAACAATTTTATACTTACTCATCCTCTAACTCCTTTAAAATTTCACTAAAAGAATTATAAGTTTTTTTATTTGGATCAGCTTTTAAAAGTTGCACTTCTTGGATAGCTTCAATTGTATCAGCATTAGGCGTTTCATATTGTATAACGTTCTGCATATAACGTATGAGATTTCCTTTTACATTTTCGCCATTTTTTACAACAATACTTTTATAAGCATTATAAATATCTCTATCTAAAGTAAATGAACATGTAACAAATTTAGAATTCATAATATCACCTCATCTCATATAAACTTAGTTAAATTACTTAGTAATCTAAGTATATATTAAATATTATAATATGTCAAATCATAAAATTTTTTTAAGATATGATGATTTTGTTTAATGAAAAAAGCTGAAAGTTGAACTTTCAGCTTTTAGTCTCCAACACTACACATGATTTCCCCAACAACAGCCACTTCATCTTCTACTTTCGCTTCTATTTTCGCAAAATAGATGCTCGCTTTTTGTTTTGTCAGTGTAACTGTCATGGTTAATACGTCGCCAGGAATGACTTGTCTTTTAAATCTAACTTTATTGATACCTGCAAAGTAAGCTAATTTTCCTTTGTTTTCTTCTTTAGAAAGAAGTAGGACACAGCCTGTTTGAGCTAATGCTTCGACAATGAGGACTCCAGGCATAACATGTTTTTGAGGGAAATGGCCAAGAAATTGCATTTCATTGGCTGTTACACATTTTTTTCCGACAATAGATGTTTGATCTTCGTTGATGCTTTCGATGCAATCAACTAATAAGAAAGGATATCTATGAGGGATAATTTTTTGAATATCATTGGAATTATATAACATTATGCTTCCTCCCATTTTTTAAAGATAATTGAAGCATTGTGACCACCGAAACCTAATGAATTATTCATTGCATAAGTAATATCTTGTTTTCTAGATACATTAGGAACAATGTCTAAGTCACATTCTTCGTCCTTGTTTTGATAATTGATTGTAGCTGGAATAAGACCGTTTTCTAAGGCTTTTAGACAAATGACTGATTCCAAGGCACCACTTGCACCTAATAAATGTCCTGTATATGATTTTGTTGAAGAAATAGCTAAGTTATAAGCTTCTTCTTTAAAAGCATATTTAACAGCTAAAGTTTCTGATTTATCATTGAGTGGTGTACTTGTACCATGCGCATTAATATAATCAATATCACCAGGTTGTAAAGAAGCATCAGCTAAAGCTCTCAGCATAGCTTCGCCACCCCCACTACCATCACTAATAGGAGCAGTAATATGATAAGCATCACAAGTTGCACCATAACCTACAATTTCACCATAGATAGTGGCATTTCTTTGTTTGGCATGTTCTAATTCTTCGAGAATCAATACGGCACTACCTTCCCCCATAACAAAACCACTACGATCTTTATCAAAAGGAATAGAAGCACGATTTTTATCTTCACCAAAATGCAAGGCTTTCATAGATTGGAATCCTGCCACTGATAAAGGTGTAATAGAAGCTTCACTACCACCTGCTACCATAATATCTTCATAATTATCTCTAATACGATGGAAAGCTTCACCAATCGCATTCGTACCTGCCGCACAAGCCGTAACCACACTTGAACAATAGCCCTTTGCGCCTAAATCAATTGCTACCTGGCCAGCAGCCAAATTAATCAATGCCATCGGAATAAAATAAGGAGATACACGAGATGGTCCTCTTGAAGTTAATACTTGTTCATTCTTTTCAATGGATTCTACTCCACCAATACCTGAGGCAATCAATACTCCCATACGATCTCTATCAGTAGCTTCTAAATCAAGCTTAGAATTTTCAATAGCCTGTTTAGCGGCAATTCTCGCAAATAATGTAAAACGATCATTAAACTTCACTTCTCTTTTGGTAAAATAATCATCAACATTAAGATTCTTAACTTCTCCTGCTAATTTAGCTTTATAATCTGTTGTATCAAAATGCGTAATAGCATCAATTCCACATACCTGATTTTCAATGCTAGACCATGTCTCTTCAACATTATTACCTATAGGATTGACAGTTCCCATACCTGTTATAACAACTCTTCTCATACTTCCTCCCTACATAACCATTCCGCCATCTACATGAATGACTTGTCCAGTAATATATTTTGCTTCATCGCTTGCTAAAAAGTAAGCCAAATTGGCAACATCTTCAACTTCGCCCATTTCTTTTAAAGGAATATTACTTAATATATTTTCTTTAGCTGTATCACTTAATACGGCTGTCATATTGGTTTTAATAAAACCTGGGGCAATCGCATTAGCACGAATGTGACGACTAGCGTATTCTTTAGCCACTGTTTTAGTTAAAGCTATCACGCCTGCTTTACTAGCAGCATAATTAGCTTGTCCGACATTACCAGTAATACCTACAACACTCGCCATATTAATAATGACACCACTACGTTGTTTCATCATAGTTCTTGATACAGCTTTAATAGTATTAAAAGTTCCTACTAAATTAACATCAATAACATCCGTAAATGTTTTGGTATCCATCTTTAAGATAAGAGTATCTTTGGTAATACCTGAATTATTGACTAAAACATCAACTCGGCCTAATTCTTCAACCACGGCTTTCACCATTTTATCAACTGCCTCGTAATCAGTCACATCAGCATTATAAGTCATCACCTTGTTACCAAAAGCTTCACATTCTTCTTTGGCTTCTAACACATCTTCTTCTTTACCAATATAATTAATCACCACATCATAACCATTTTTGGCAAACTTCAAGGCAATGCCTTTACCAATACCACGACTTGCTCCAGTAATAATTGCTACTTTATTCATCTTTTAACAATCCTTTCATTTTATTGAGTCCAGCACTATTTTCAACATTATATACTGGTACTTTACGATTTGTCTTCTTAACAAATGAACTTAATGACTTACCAGGGCCAATTTCAATAAAAGCTTCAACCCCTTGATCAATCATATATTCAATAGATTGATAGAAATAAACACTGGATTTGATTTGTTTCACTAATATATCAATCAAATCACCATCTTCTTCTTTACCACTAATGTTATAAACAACAGGAATAGAAGGTTTAGAAATAGGATATTGTTTTAAAACATTTTCTAATTGATAAGAAGCTTCTTCTAATAAAGGTGAATGGAAAGCACCAGAAACATTTAAAGGAATCACGCGCTTTGCGCCTGCTTCTTTGAGCTTTTCACTCGCTATTTCGACAGCTTCTTTTTTACCTGTAATAACAATTTGGCTAGGACAGTTATAATTCGCAATAGTGACATCATCAATGTCTTGAATGACTTCAGCAATAATGCTGGCATCTAAGGCAATAACAGCAGCCATCGATGTTGTTCCAGCAGGTAAAGCTTCGCTCATGATTTGCCCTCTTTGTTTTACTATTTCAATGGCATCACTAGTATTAAAGGCATTGGCATATGTTAAGGCTGAATATTCACCTAATGATAAGCCCGCTACATATGATGCGTGAAAACCATTTTTTTCAACGACTTTAGCAATAGCTAAAGATGTCAATAACATACAAGGTTGAGCGTATTTTGTATCATTGAGTTGCTCTTAAGGGCCATTAAAACAAATATCTCTAATTTCGGGATTTTGATCATATAAAGCTTTAACATCTTCATCGCTATCATAAAATTCTTTTCCCATGCCAACATATTGACTACCTTGGCCAGCAAATAAAAATCCTAATTTCATAGATTTTCCTCCATTTCTGTTAAATATTCATGAATGACTTCACTTACATGTTTCATTTCTTTAATTCTAGCTGCTTGTGTACCAACAAAAATAAGCCCATTATTGACATTACCTTTGACGCTTTGAATAAGTGCTTCACTAATACAATAAGGTGTATCTTCAGGAGTACAAGGAAGCATACAATGTAAACAGTTTTTCATGGTAATATTGCCGCGAGCTCTGGTTTTTTTAACAAAGTCATTGACAATCGCACGACCAGGAAAACCTGTAGGACTTTTGACAATTTCAATGTCTTGCTCGTTGGCTTGGATAATTGCATCTTTAAAGTTTTGATGAGCATCGCATTCATATGTGGCAATGAATGGTGTTGTAATTTGGGCACCACTAGCTTTTAGTTTGATAAATTCAGCCATTTTCTTACCACTATCTATCCCACCTGCAACAAATATCGGAATCTGCTTACGAAATTTTTCTTCATAAGGTTTTAATTCTGCTTGTACATCAGTCAGTATTTTCTTTAAAGATTCACAAGTATGATTGATTAAATCATCTTTTTTAAAGCCTAAGTGGCCACCTGCATCGCTTCCTTCAATAACTACAAAATCAGGGGTATATTGATATCTTTTATCCCAGATTTTTAATATCAGTTTCATGGCTCTACCACTTGAGACAATCGGTGCTAATAAAGTTTTTCCTTTAGCATATTTTGGTAACTCTAAAGGCAGTCCAGCACCTGATATAATGGCATCGCATCCCCCGGCAATCGAAGCTTTGACATATTCTTCATAATGATTGCCAGCAACCATAATATTGACGGCAATCATACCTTTTTCTTTGGCAATTTCCTTGGCTTTTTGAATATGATATTTGAGTGCCTCCACATTGGCTTTAACCTGATTTTTTCTAAAATCCTTACAATCAAAACCAGGATGAGCAGCACTAATCACACCCATACCACCACATAATGCCACATTTCCTGCTAAAGAAGAAAGTGACACACCAACACCCATACCTCCTTGGATAATAGGTATTTGGATTTGTTTATTTTGTATTTTTACCATTGAGTTCTCCTTGAATGTTCGATAAATTTTCAATACAAGTATTGAATGATGACATATAGTCTTCAAAAATTTGTTTTAAAGGTTTCACTTCTTTACTCATACCAGCAATTTGTCCCATCATTAATGATCCATTTTGCACATCACCTTCAACAACAGCTCTTCTTAAAGATCCTAATGTTAATTTTTCTAATTCTTCACGACTTTCAATTTGCCCTTCCATAGCTAAATATTTTCTTGTCATTTTATTTTTCATAACTCTTACTGGCGTATTAACACTTCTGCCAGTAACTGTTGTATCCGTATCTTTGGCCTTGATTACGGCATTTTTATAATTTTCATGAATTGGACATTCTTCACTCACTAATAAGCTTGTCCCAATTTGAATACCAACAGCACCTAAAGCTAAGGCTGCAGCCATCCCTCTACCATCACCAATACCACCAGCACCAATAACAGGAATATTGAGAGCATCAACCACTTGTGGAAGTAAAGCCATTGTCATCATTTCCCCAACATGACCGCCAGATTCGCCGCCTTCAGCGATAACGCCATCAACCCCTAATCTTTCCATTCGCTTTGCTAAAGCAACACTAGGAACAACAGGAAAAACCTTAATACCAGCATTTTTTAATTTTTCTACATAGGCACCAGCATTACCAGCACCAGTTGTCACAACTGCAACTTTTTCTTCCACAATGACATCAACAATGTCAGCAGCATTTGGATTCATCAACATAACATTAACCCAAAAAGGCTTAGTCGTTAATGTTTTACATTTTTGAATTTCTGCTCTTGTTTGGTTGGCATCCATAGATCCAGTCGCAATAATGCCTAAGGCCCCAGCGTTAGATACAGCAGCAGCAAAATCAGCATTTGCAATATTAGCCATCGCTCCTTGGATAATTGGATATTCAATTCCTAACATTTCATTCAACAACATTTTCTTTTCCTCCATCTATAAGCAAGGCTCCATAAGTTAAGCCTGCCCCAAAACCAACAAGGATTACACGACTATCTTTCGTAATAACTCCTTTTTGATAAGCATCACTATAAGCAATAGCTACGGAAGCCGCAGAAGTATTACCAAATTCATTTACATCAACAAAGAATTTAGAAATATCTGTTTTCATCTTTTTAGCCACATGAGAAATAATACGATAATTCGCCTGATGAGGAATAATCATATCAATATCATCCATTGTATATCCAGATTCATCTAGAACTTTTTCAATAGCTTGTTGCATAACCTTTATCGCAAAGCGAAAAACATCATTTCCTGCCATATATAAATAATAACTTTGATTATTAACATGCTCATAATCTTTCGTTAACCCTAAACCATGAGCCACTAATACATCATCATTACCTTCACTATTCACAAAGCTATAAACCTCATGTTCACCTTTAGAAGTCACCACAGCACCTGCACCATCACCAAATAAAACACAAGTATTACGATCATTAAAATCAATAATCTTACTAATAATCTCACTGCCAATAACTAAAATATGATCAAACTTATCTACTAACTCACTCGCTACAAATAAAGCATACATAAAGCCACTACAAGCCGCATTTAAATCAAAGGCAAAAACCTGCTTATCATTGATGCCTAATTTCTTTTGAATCATACAAGCTGTTGAAGGTGTAATATAGTCACCTGTCATGGTTGCGACAATAATGGCATCAATATCATGTGGTTCAAGATGCGCATCAGCAATCGCTTGCTTAGCAGCTAAATAACCTAATTCACTGGTGTTTTTATCTTCACTGATGTAGCGTGTCTGAATACCTGTCCTTTGGACAATCCATTCATCACTTGTATCAACTTTTTTTTCTAAATCAAAATTACTGATTTTTTTATCAGCTTTTTGTAAACCGAATCCTAAAATATCTATTTTACTCATAAATTACTTCCTATCTTACGAAATTTATCATATCTTTCGTTGAGTCGTTTTTTATCACTCATATTCATTAAAACATCCAATTCCTGAGATATGTATTGATCAATGTCTGCTAAAACTAATTTCATATCTGCTTGAATACCAGCTGCTGGCTCTTTCATCAGATAATCAACAATACCCTTATCATACAAATCATAAGATGTCAATTTCATCACTTCAGCAGCCTCTTTAGCTCTACTATCATTTTTCCATAAAATACTCGCAAAACCTTCAGGTGATAATATTGAATACACCGCATTCTCTAACATTAAAATACGATCTGCCACACTGAATGCTAAAGCACCACCACTACCACCTTCGGATAAAACAATACAAATAATTGGTGTATTTAAATCAGAAAACTCATACAAACATTCAGCAATAGCTTGTGCTTGTCCACGTTCTTCAGCTTCTTTACCAGGATAAGCTCCAGCTGTATCAACTATAGTAATAATAGGTCTATGAAACTTTTCCGCTTGATGAGCCAGTCTTAAGGCTTTGCGATAGCCTTCAGGATTACTCATGCCAAAACGACGATCAATATTTTCTTTGGTTGTTTTGCCTTTGGCCTGGGCAATAATGGTTACAGGAATATCATGAAAATAACCAATACCACCAATAACTGCTTTATCATCACCATATCTTCTATCACCATGAAGTTCATAGAAATTGGTAAATAATTGACTGATTAATTCGCCTGCTTTAGGACGCTTTGCACTTCGGGCAATACTAACACGATCCCAGGCTGTTAAGTTTGTATAAGCGTTTTTTTGTAATTCTTCTATTTGCATGGTTAGTTGGTCATATTCTTCACCAGTTGCATTATTTCTTTGCATTTCCAGATCTTTTATTTGATTTTCTACTTCTATTAAACTCATCATTGACCTCCATGCATCTTAAGTAAGTCAGAAACAACTTTCTTTAATTCTTTTCTTTCCACAATCATATCCACAAAACCTTTATCCAATAAAAATTCTGCACTTTGAAAATCATCAGGTAATTCCTGTTTAATGGTATTTTGAATAACACGTTTACTCGCAAAACCAATTAAAGCCTTTGGTTCAGCAATAATAATATCTCCTAACATGGCAAAAGAGGCACTGACGCCTCCTGTTGTTGGATTCGTTAAAATAGAAATATATAAGCCACCATCATTAGAAAAACGCTTTAAAGCAGCAGATACTTTCGCCATTTGCATTAAAGAATCGATGCCTTCCTGCATTCTGGCCCCACCACTGGTACAAACAATAATCAATGGATAATGACGTTTTCTAGCATGTTCAACACTTCTAGCTAGTTTTTCACCAACAACTTTGCCCATACTACCCATCATAAAATGCGAATCCATAACACAAATCATAACCTTAGTACCATCAATCTTCCCCGTACCACAAACAACAGCTTCACTTAAGCCACTCGCTTTTTTAGCTTTTTCTAATTTTTCATCATATTCGGGGAAATTCTCACGATTGACTGTTTTAAGTCTGGTATAGAATTCCTTAAATGTTTTATCATCTATGAGTTGTTTAATTCTTTGTGGAGCAGTCATTTTAAAATGATAATGACACTCTGGACAGACATAATCATTTTCTTCTAAACTAAAGACAGGAATTGAAGCTTTACAGTTTTCACATTGTCTAAAGACATTATTAGGAATTTCTTTTTTATCTTTCTTTTTATCCCTTTTTAACCAGGCTGTAAAATCTTTAAGTTCCTGATTTCTTTTTTTAAACAATTGATCCATTGTCTTTGAGCTCCTTTATAAATCTATCACAATATCCTGTATCATATCTACCTTCAATAAATTCTCTTGAATACATGACATAATAATGGAATTTTGCGTTTGTTTCAATACCATCAATAATAAGTTCACTTAAAGCGACACGCATTTTCTTAATACATTCTAATCTTGTTGGCGCAAACGTAATAAGCTTTAATATCATCGAATCATAATAAGGCGTTACTTTATAACCATTATAAATCGCACTATCGATGCGCACACCTCTGCCTCCTGGGATATGCATAAATGCAATTTGTCCTGGGCAAGGCGCAAAATCCTTATTCATATCTTCAGCATTAATACGACATTCTAAAGCATATCCATTTTGCTTAATATCTTCTTGCTTGATATTTAATTTATTACCCATTGCTACTTGAATCTGTAATCTGACAATATCCACACCACTAATCATTTCGGTAATCGGATGTTCTACCTGGATTCTCGTATTCATTTCCATAAAATAATAGTTATCATTCTTATCAACTAAGAATTCTATCGTACCAACACTATAATAACCTACTATTTGGCAGGCTTTGAGAGCATCATTAAATAATTTTTGACGCATTTCTTCTTTTAGAATATGACATGGTGCTTCTTCAATCATTTTTTGATGTCTTCTTTGGAATGAGCAATCTCTTTCAAACAAATGAATCACATGACCATGTTTATCACCAATAAGCTGTACTTCAATATGTTTTGGATTTTCAATATATTTTTCTAGATAAACATCATCATCACCAAAGCATGCTTTTGCTTCCGCTTTCGCATTATTGTATTGTTCCACAAATTCTGCTTCATCATGAATCAAACGCATACCACGTCCACCACCACCATTGCTGGCTTTAATCATGACTGGATAACCAATTTCCGCCGCAATTTGTTTACCATGTTCAACCGATGTAACTGTTTCTTTAGATCCGGGAATAACTGGTATGCCATTATCTTTCATAATCTTTCTGGCCTGTGATTTATTACCTAATAAATCAATCAATTTAGCTGAAGGACCAATAAATATCAAACCACACTCTTCAACTAATCTGGCAAAAGCTGAATTTTCACTTAAAAAGCCAAATCCTGGATGAATAGCATCACAACCAGTATTACAAGCTGCTTGAATAATCGCATTCATATTCAAATAAGAATCCTTTGACAAAGGTCCACCAATACAAACACTTTCATCAGCAAGACTGGCATGTAATGCAGCACGATCAGCCGTGGAATAGACAGCTACTGTCGCAATACCCATTTCCTTACAGGTACGAATGATTCTTACCGCAATTTCCCCACGATTAGCAATCAAAATTTTCTCAATCATCTTACTACCTCATTACTCAATAACCATTAAGACCTGGTCATATTCCACAGCTTCACCATTTTCTACCTTAATAGATTGAACTCTTCCAGCAACCTGTGATTTAATTTCATTCATCACTTTCATAGCTTCCACAATACATAAAGTATCCCCTACTTTAACTTCATCACCCACACTGACAAAAGGTGGCTGATTCTCCCCACTAGCTTGATAATATGTTCCTACTAATGGAGATTTTACTTCTACCCCTGATTTTAATTCTACGCTTTCTTCTTTAGGACTTTCATCCTCTTTAAGAGTTTCATTATTCTTGACCACTGTTTGTATTTCAACATTCTTTTCTAAAGTTAGCTTGAAATCCCCATCTTCCATATACATCTTAGAAATATCGCTTTTTTCAAACAATTCCATAATGATTTTAATTTTATCAGTATCCATAAAAACCTCCTATCAAAAAAAGCTAAGATAAAAATCTAGCTTATTTTTTAGACTCTATTAATTTAACAATATCTTCTACAGTCTTCAAACTGCTTAATTCCTCATCACTAATTTCAATATCAAATTCATTTTCTAAATCTAATGATAATTCTACAGCATCTAATGAGTCAATTCCTAAATCATCGTTTAAAGAAGAGTCTAATTGAATTTCATCTTCTTCAATGTTTAATGATTCTACTAATGCATTCTTAACTTGTTCAAACATAATTCTTTCTCCTTTTCGTATCATCAAACTTTTTATATCAGTTCAATGTGAACTTAATATATACTATAAAAGATTTTTTGTCTATATTTTTTATAAGAGAAAAAGCTTTTTTTCTGATTTAGAAAAGAAAGCGTTTTAATTTCGTTTAAATTATGTTATTTCTTAAGAAATTCTTACGATAAATAGCCATTAATTCATCTTCACTCATGATTTCTCCAGGGTATGGATAATGTTTGATATTGTTGAATTTTGTTAGAATTTTATCAGCTTTATCCTGATTATTTTCAACCCCTATTGCATAACAATATTGGGTTCTTAATACCGCTGGATAGTTTTTCATCGTCTTCATAAATCTTTGCAGATTTTTGGTGTAAAGGCGCTTCGCATTTTGCTTATTGTTATGTAGTAATTCTATATAAATACGATCACAGTCAAGTAGATACTTATTAATACCACTGATTCCTTTTTGACAAACTAATGTATTCAATAACTCTAAAGCATCATCAAACTCATGCTTATCCATAAGATAATTACAATATATAGCTTGTTGCATCGCAACAAGGCAATTATCAAGATCGCTTTCATCGCTGATTTTAAATTCAATCGGCATATCTTTATAACGATAACCAGCTGATTGTAACTGGGCTATTTTTAATTGAAAGTAAAAAGCATGAGTTGCTTTAGAATTTCGTTTGAGTTCTAAAACATTATAACCATCATTATTGATATTGTTGACTTGCATAGGAATACCATTTGTTATAGCGGTAATGATTCCGATAACTATTAAGATATATAAAAACAAAGACATAAATGCATTATCAACCATAGTATATAATAAATAGAAAATAATGGAAGCAATGATATTCATGATGATGCCTCCTAAATTATAAAGGGTTATAGGCATATGACCATCTTTGATATCAGGAGGTGCCATCAAACATTGACCACCTGTACCAGGTAAAGAGAATATTTTAAAAGTCAAATGATTATTTTGTTTTATTAACATCATATTGAAAATTCTAAACGAAACAAAATGATAACCACTAAGTAACCCAAACATCATATGACCTAATTCATGAATAATCACTTGTATCATAATAGCCATATAAGCAACAACAATCATAAATACCATCGCTATTAAATCATCATACCAATATAAATCTCCTGGTATCATAGTAATCATGCCTATACCTAATAAGATACCAGCTATTATATAACATACAACCATGAATATTTGTGATAACTTTTTCATTGTATCATCTCCGTGATTATTATATCAAAGATGAGATAAAATGAAAATATTACATGAAATCTAAAGTTCTTTGGATATGATAAAATGTTTGTTGTCCTAGTAACATTTTTAATCGCATATCATCCAAAACAGAACCCTTATATAAATATTCATCAAAAACCTGAACAACCCATTGTCTCAATTCTAAAGCTTCCTTCGTATGAAGGCGAAATGCTAATGCTAAAAGTACATCGAAACTATATTGGATACCATTATCAATACCATAAACCTGCATGGGCATCGAAACCTTGCTAGGATTGAGTTCTTTTTCATTAAAAATATCATTGATAAGTTCATCAATGGTCGATACAGAAACATTCAATAACGAAGCCATATCGCTACGAATAAGCCAATATTTATTTTGATAAGTAGTAAGACAATTGACTTTGCACATATATTCATATAATCCTTTTTCCATTTTTTCTTTTCCTTTCGTTAGTTGCTTAAAACAATTATATATTAAATATTTTCATATTGCAATACATATTTGCATTTTGCTTTATTTTATATTATAATGCCTATAGGAAGTGATTATATGCGACAGATTCATAATATTGAGCCTATTTATAATGAAGATTCAAAAATATTGATATTAGGTTCTTTTCCATCAGTGAAATCAAGAGAAGCCAAATTCTTTTATCATCATCCCCAAAATAGATTTTGGAAAGTATTAGCTTATATTTATGAACATGATGAACTCATAACTATTGAAGATAAGAAAAAGTTTTTATTAGAGAATCATATTGCTTTATGGGATGTCATTGAAAGTTGCGATATCAAAGGTTCTAGTGATAGTTCTATTGAAAATGTCAAGGTAAATGATATCAATAGAATCAATGTCGTCAATTTAAGAGAAACTGAAATAACTAACGATTAAAAATAATAATT
>JAJQEL010000102.1 GCA_021201655.1 Erysipelotrichaceae bacterium
AACTTTTAATTATTTATTTTGTTCACTTTAGAGAATCATATCATGTCATCATTTTACAAATACGTTGATTATTTTGCATAAAAATAATTGGAATATTTTGTACCGGTCGATAATCACAATTTAAATTCTTACTAAAATTGATATCAACATGTGTATCAATAAAATAATAGGTATCCTGACTATAATAATATTTACCACACATTTCTCTCATCTCCAAACTTATTATACTCAAATTCATAGTTATATCAAAGTTATTTTTTTCTTATCATTATAATATGATTGTGTTAAGAAGCGTATAGGGAAGTGATAATTATGGCAATGACTTATAGCAAGAATTATTTTGAAAAATATGCTGCTTATACTCTTTTAGATCTTTTTAATATTAATGAAAAAGATATCATTTTATCTGATTGCCCTGATTTACGTATTCCTAGTCTTAATTATGGCATTGAAGTTACTCAGGCATTAACTAAAGAAGAGGCCATAGCTGATAAAAAGAAGCCTTTATATGTTTCAATGGATATGACGCCATTTGATCATAATCATGATGATATAAATTTTGTTATAGATAAGATTGATAATGCGATTGAAAGAAAAATCGTTAAAGCAAAACATTATGAATCATACCAAAATAATGGTTTATACATCTTTTCGCATTGTCATAACATGCCAAAAGATGATTTAAGCCATTATCTATATGCATTATCTTATGAATCTTTTTTCTATCGTATAATGATGATTAATTATGTTACTTATCAATATATCTTTGATTATGTTCATCAAAAATTAACTTCTTATCATTATGATAAAAGTGAACTTATAAAAATGAACATACTATCATTGATTTATGAATGGACATGTTCTAAAAAACGTAGAAAAATTATTTTAGAGGAGGATTAAAAGATGAATGAAGTTTATGATTATTTAAAAAAATGTGGTACTTATTATTTAGCAACTATTGATGGTGACCAGGCAAGAGTGAGACCTTTTGGTACGGTATGTATTTTTGAAGATAAGTTATATATACAAACTGGCAAATCTAAAGATGTAGCTAAACAGATTGCCAATGCTCCAAAAGTTGAAATTTGTGCTTGTGACGGCCCTACATGGATAAGAGTTGCAGGAACGTTAGTAGAAGATGAACGAATCGAAGCACAAGAAGCAATGCTTAATGATTATCCTTCATTAAAGAGAACGTATCAACCAGGTGATGGTAATACTGTTGTATATTATTTTAAAGATGCATCAGCTTCCATATCATCATTCAATGAAGAGACAAAAATTTATCAATTCTAAAAGCCAGACTAAATGTCTGGCTTTTCAATAATAGAAAGTATTTTAGAGAGAGTATATCCTTTATTAATATAATACCAGCAACGATAAATCTGATCATCGTTTAATTGATCAATAAACGACTGATCTTTATCAGAATATAATTCATTCATGTAATCATGAATATCAGACAAGCAATCTTGTTTAAAATGACAATCTTTCTCTTGAACTTCTAAACGTTTATTTTCTTGTTTAAATAACTTTTGCATTTCATCGCGCATATCATCAAAGATATACTTATACTCTAAAGTATCATTATAATAAGATATATCATGTTGCATAATATAATCAACAACCTCTAATTGACTCATTCCTCTTTTATTAGCTATCTTTTCTACTTCAGCTATATTAAGAGTATAATAATGAAATGTTATACCCTCTTCTATTGTTGGTTCAGCTGATTCATAAAACAATCTTATATCATCATAATCTCTTTTAAATTTTACTTCACTATTAGGCACTGTTTCCATTTCTACTTCCTCCTAACCCATTAAATAAAGTTTCTTTAATTTCATATAAAGATTTTCCTTCTTTAATTAAAGAACACATCATACAACATTCACTTTCACTCAATGCATCCACAAAACTAAAATCATTCCATGGATAATGAACTTTTTTAAAACGATCAATTTCAGCATAATACATGACATTTTCTTGCATTTTTTATTTCTCCTTTCGTATTATAAGAGGGTACAAAAAAACGCTGACTTTTAATCAACGTAATGACATACTTTGTTTTATCCATAATAAACCCCCTTACTATTATATATACGCATAAAATTTCAAAATTTCTTTTTTTTAATGTTAATTTTTTAAAAAAATGTAAATATGGTCTTTTGTAATATTATTTAACGAAAAAAGTAGAATTATCTTCTACTTTTGTACATATCCAATCCTGTTTTTAAACGTTGCATGCCATCTTGAAGTCTTGACATAGGGCATGCCACATTAACTCTTACAAATGTTCGACCATTACCTCCATATTCTCCTCCTGGAATAATAAACAATCCTGTTTCTTTTCTTATGAATTCACATAATTCATCTGTATCATTTGTATACTTACTACAGTCTATCCATAGTGAATTACCACGACCAAAGTTGTCGCTATTAGCTCCGCCCATGGGCGTGGCTTCTAGTTCCTCTTCGGAGCGTCGGCTCAATGCTATTCACGAAGCACTATTCTATTTCTGAACTACTTTTTAAACAGCTTTTGCTATAAGTTTTTTCTCTTTTTTATTTATTCTTCTTTGCTTGCTTTTCTGACTCCTTTTTTTGATTGCATTTTTAGCTGCTTCTCTCGATTTGCTTTTTCAAAATACTCATCTGGATGCTTGTATACCTTGACATTGTTAAAATCAGGTGTTACTGCACCTTCCATTGTAAACATGTCTGGTATACATTTTCTCCCTATGTTGGCTGATCCATTTAAATCGGAATTAATGACTGTACCATCACTAGCCTTATACAATCCTCTATATCCACTTTTATTGGAGTGTTTTCCAAATTCATTAATGAATGTTGTTGGTGCTCTTCTTCCTGAAAATGTATACTTTGCAGTATCGTTTGCTTTATATACAGGTATTTCATCATTATCTATAAATGATGCCTTTGATGTATAGCTTTCTTCTTGCTTGATATATCGTATGCCATTTCTTTCACATAGGTATTCAAGCATTGCCTTAAAGGTATTAAATGGTATGCTTACAAAGGTTTGATTATTCTTCTTTCCTATATCAATATTTTGTTTCCATTCCTTGTTTTCACCAACAATTATTGTATCAATGCTATTCTTTTTGCACCAGTCTATGATGCGTTTTGCACATTTGTGCATGAAATTGTTCATCTAGTAGTTTCTATAAACGCATAATTTATCTGACTCTGGTGTTGGCACAAACTTCTGTGACTTTCCTGGTGTCCCTGATGTCTGTTCACTTTTTATCTTAGAGATTTGCTTATTATACCACTGATTCTTTGACTTTATAACCTCGCCCTTGAATAACAGGCATTCAGCACCAACGTTATTCGTTATAGCTGCAAAGTTATTCACTCCAAGATCAATAGCACATATTCTCTTTGGCTTTTCACTAACCATTTCTACTTCGGTAACATCTTCAAAAACAAGTGAAAGTATATAAATATCATGATATGGGATGATGCTTGCCTCTTTTAGTTTCTTTCCTTCAACAGGAGCATCACCTATTTCATATCTTTTTTCAATTAATGGCAGCTTGACATTATGAGTTCCATCATTTTTTGAATAAATCACACAGTCCTGATTGGTCATTTTTACTGTAATAGCACTGCCGGATTTTTTATATTTTGGCAGCTTTGGCTTGCCCAGAAACTTTGAAGCATCTTTTTTATATGATTTGTTTGAATTATAAAATGATTTCATGTCTTTAATGGCACCTTTAAGAACCTGCTGTGATGTTTGTCTTGGAAGACGCTGATCAAAGAAATCAGGATTATTATTGACACGCATAAGCTTGTCAAGATATCTGTATGACAGTTTATATTTCTTCTTTGTAGGCATGTAACATATTTCAGGAAATTCCTTTACAGCTTTTAATATCTCTTTATATACTTCCAGTTCATTTTGCGTTAATTTATCTATAGGTTTATTAACCAGTGTAAAAACCTGTCTTAAACGAAACAGTATTGCATTTCTAAGATTGTTTGCTGCATGAGTAATATCATCACAGTATCCATAAAAATAATCACCCTGTTTTATGTTAAACTGAATAGTAGAATATGACATATTTTTCCCTCCTCTCACTTGTTTTGTGATATTATTATATCATAAAATAATAATGATTAATAGGAAGATTTGGGAATAAATAATAAAATTAAAAAATAATTTTAATCATGTATACATTTATAACGAGAATAGGTATATTACGTATACCAGTATTATTTTGGTAATATTTATTAGTTATCTTGTGTGTCAGTATATCATATTTTTGATTCCTGCAAGTGGCAAAGTTAAGTTATTATAACAAGTATATTTAAAATATAATTTTTGGCGAATTCATCCACGCCCAATCGTCTTAGACAAGCAAGGTGACAATTGGACGTGGTACTCTTCGCCTATTTTGATAGAATTATAGATGTTCCTTTTTAAGTTCATATAATAAATAATCCAAACAATCTATTTGTTTTTGCTTATCATGTAACTTATCTAATAATTCATATCTTTGTTTTTTTAACAGGATTGTTTGTCTTTGATAATCATCATTTTTATCACATTCTAATATTTGACATATACATTCTTCATTACATCCAGCATCCATTAAATTATCTCTTAATTCATCTTCAGGTATATGACTCATATTCTTCACCTCGATATTATTTTAAGACAGAATTAAGTGATATACAAATGCCTATATTTCATAAAATATTATGCTTTAAAAGCATATTAAAACACCAACTTTCGTTGGTGTTAAATCATAATGCCATTACAATGATTGATTTCATGTTGAATGATTTGAGCTGTTAAATCTTCAAAGCTCTTTATTTTTTTATTAAAGAATCGATCATAGTATTCAACCTTAATTTTATGATAACGTTTGGTAGAACGATATATATCTTTGCCTAAACTCAAACATGCTTCTTTTGTTTCATATGGTTTTCCATAAGCTTTTACAATAACAGGATTAACCATTTCATGAACTTTACCCTTTTCATCCTTATAAATAATAATACGCTTATTTTCACCAATCATATTAGCTGCCATACCACCACATATCAAATTATATTGTTTAAGAGTATCTTTTAAATCTGTAACAATATACATATCTTCTTTTGTAGCTTCAACAGCAATTCTTGATAACAAAAAGTGATCATTTTCTACAATTTTTCTTAACATATTCATCCCTCTTTTTTGTAAGAATAACATATTTATTCTTACAAAAAAAGAGATATTTTGCATATCTCAATTATTTACCATAAAAATCATCATAAATTTTAAGTGCTTTATCTAATACCTTGGCTCCATTCATTGTTCCATAATCACGCATATCGATTACTTCTACAGGTACTGTTCCATTAACTACCTTTTGAGCGTCCTTTAAAACATATCTTACTTGTGGTCCCAGTAATAATACGTCAAATTCACCTAAATGTGCAGCAATAGACTTTTCCCCAATTGCATTTACAGTAACCTCAACACCACGTTTATCAGCCTCATCTGCCATCTTATTCATTAATAAGCTAGTGCTCATTCCTCCCGCGCACGCTAACATAATTCTAATCATTTCCAAATTTCCTCCTCTTCGTTATCTTTTTAGTTGATTTCATCAATGTTTTTTATATATAGAAATATAACTGTATCCTGTTATATTTTTATATAAAAATTTGTAGTTTACCCCTTTAAAAGGTGCACAAAAAGGTGCACAGATATCTATTAACCAAATATTTTTTTCATTTCAACATTAACATCATTGCCTGAAATGCTTGTATAAACATTCAAAGTAATGGAAACATCCTCGTGTCCCATAAGATACTGCAATATTTTTGGATTCATTCCTGACATTGCACAATTTGTACAGAAAGTATGTCTTAGCATATGAGGTGAAATCCTAGGCAGTTCTTTCCCCTCTTCGCACCTGCGATTGTACTTATCAACAACTCGCATATATACATTGCTGAAATACTTTCTATCTAATGGATTGCCGCTGTCATTCAAGAAAACGAAGCCTCTATATCCGTCGACCTTTACATGCCTGTTTTTGAATTTTCTGCTGCGATATTTCGCAAGCACCTTTTTCATCGATTCATAGCATTTAGGTGTAATAGGAATATTCCTTATACCACATTTGGTCTTTGTTTTTTCAACAATAAGGCCATTAGGTCCTTTCAAAAGCTGATGATCTACTCTGATAATTCTATTTTCCATATCAACATCTTTAATCGTCAGACCACAAAGTTCTGATATTCTTAATCCTGTTTCAAGCAAAATAACCGTCGCATCATAATACTTACGATATGTTTTATCGTTCTGCATGAAATTCAAAAGCGTTTCTACTTGTTCCGGTGTTAATGCCTCAACCTCTTTTGTATTATTTGATATAATTCTGCTGTTTATATCAAAGTCAAAAGGATTTTTTTAAATAGTCATCAGCAATAGCAAGCTCAAATGATGCTTTTAAAGTTCTCTTTAACTTCAGTACTGTAGAATAGGCATAGCCTTTTGCACGTATTCTTTTCACAAAACTGATTGCATCGCTTCGTCTGATCATTGTAATCTTCAGCTTTGCAATTTCATCGTTTCTGATACAGTTAGCTAAAAATCTATGTGCATCTTTCGTGTTCTGGCGTTCAGCAAAATTCAAAGCATAATACTTATCCACAAGCTCGATGACTGTAATCTTGCTTCCATCAGCATTGATATGATCTCTTATATCATTTCTGATTTTCTCTTCCTGAACTCTTAATGGTATAATACATCCCTTTTTGCCACTGGGTACAATATCTGAGGCCGTAAGACGCCAGCTATAAGCATATCTCTCACGGCCATAGGCATCAGTATACTTATATCGATACATTCCATTGCTTTTTTGTATTTCCCCGGTTAATAAAATTCGCCCTTTTTTATCCCTTCTTTTTAAATTTCTATCAGACATTCAATTAACTCCTTTATTTTTTGATAAAAGAGCCCTGTATGACCTTAGTAATTTTATCACAACCAGGGCTATCAATTCAATATGTTTCATTAGTCTTTCATACTATTTTTAATAAATAGTACTTTTAAATAACACTTTGTTCATCAAGCCATTTTGCAAATAGTTCACGCTTAATCATTACTCGGTTGCCATTTCTGTAAAGCCAGTAGGCACATGGATTTTCACTTACGATTTTTCTCATTTTTGAGATTCCAATGCCAAATACCTTAGATGCCTGTATAATATTTAAACTATACTTTTGTGTTAAACTTACATCCTGACTATAATTACCATAAATTCTACTATCATCATAATCCAAAACACCCATGTTACTTCTGTTATTTATATTATCTGTTGCTTTAATATCCATAATTTCCTCCTTTTAAACACACAATAAAAATATAAATATTACCTTTAGAATACTATCAATTAAATATTCTATATGTATATTTTATTTCTTTTACAAATCACTTGCGAACATGCCAAACGTGAAATTGCACATTTGACTTCATAAAACTTTTATTTAATATCCAAACTAATTTTTAGACAAGAATCAACCTTAGCCATTTCTTCATCTTCCAGAGCGCCTATTTTACTTATCAGACGGTCTTTATCAATCACACGTATTTGTTCCAGCAATACAATAGAATTGCAGCTTAAGGCGTGTCTTGCCTTAATATAAACATGTGTAGGCAGTCTTGCTTTACTTTTTACACGTGATGATATACAGGCAACAATAGTTGTCGGACTATAATTGTTGCCTGTATCATTCTGTATAATAAGAACTGGTCTGATGCCACACTGCTCATAACCAAATCCTGGATTAAGATCAGCCATATATATTTCTCCTCTTTTAACTACATCAGCCATTATTTTCACCTCCCTGTAATATGTACAAGAAATAGCATCTATAAAAACTATAGATGCTATTTTAGAATTCTTTTAAAAAGTTTAATGCATTGTTAATAGACTGCTTTGCTTACAGTTCCACAAGTTTTCTAAATTTAAAGGCCTTAGATATTGCTTATAGGATTTCCACCTATATGATGTCTTGCCTGCGACAGGATCAATACTGCTCGGACTGAGACTCACCATGTGTATCATTATTCCTCCTGCATCTTCATCGCCAGATAAATGCAACATTATCTTTTAATCAAATATTGTTCGCTCGCTTTAACAAAAGGTCTTGGCGTATTCATTAATAGGCTCAGATACAGGGAACGTTATCAACAATCGCTATTCAGTTTTCAATGTTCCTTCAGAGGTTTAAAAACCCCCTCACTTAATAGCCACGGAAAACCTCAAAATTGTTGCCACTTTTTGAAAATTTTTTATTTTTTTATCTTTTTTCTTACTTTTCTAAGATAACTATTAACAGACCAGACACTCATTCCCAGTTTTTGAGCAATCTCCTTGCTAGAATAATCCCATATTTTAAGACGAATGATTTCCAGTGTTAATTTATTATCTATTTGCTTCATAGCAATATATAATTCCTCATTATCTAACTGTGATAAAACATCATCTAACGTATTAATAGGTAATACCATAGTTGTAACAGCACTCTCAGCGAGATTACTATTAACATACTGTTTCGTTAGAAACATACGTTCAGCATTAAAAGCTTCCTGATCATAAACATGAAGAAGCTGAATACTTTCCTCATCTATTCCAAGTTCTCTTAACTCTTCCTCTTCACGTTCTTTCCATTTTTTCCATTTCTTTTCTTCTTTACCCTTGTTGTAGCCCATAATTTTCTCCTTTCATTATTTTTTTGAAAGAAGAAATGGTGGACCTCTTATCAAACAATCAATCATTGAATCACTCATGATAGATGTTTAAAAATCATTAAAGATTTAAAGCATCTTTTAATTGTTTATATGTGACAAATTGTACATGACACATATCACAAAACATCATAAATTCATCAAGAATATTCTTGTCGGTTGATATACGTTCCTTGGTATAAACAAGTACTGCATCAACTTTTTGTTCTCTAATAGCATGATTCATGGCATTAATCTGATAATGACCATTACTGTTATCAACAGATATAATCTTACTAACACCAACGATATTTAAACTACATTGGCAAGCTATTTCACATAGTACATGTTCCTGAAAATTCAAAAGTTCCATACTGTCTCTACTTACAACACGACAGTGAATCAACACATTTTTTACATTATCCATTTTCGTTTCTCCCTCTGACCGACAAAATTAATGGATTTATCTCATTGAGCTTAATGATATAATTATTATTGGTTTATCTTTATGTTGATTTGATACTATGATGAATCATCTAAGATCTTCATGAGTGGTTATAAAATCCATAGCAATTTTGTAAATAGCAGTTATTATGATTTGCTATTTTGATTTGTTTGTTTCTATGCAAAGTTAATAGCTAGAACATATATTGAATCGCTCGCTTTAATAAAAGGTCATGGCAATAAACACAAGTTATTAACCTTGCTATTCAGTTTTCAATGTCCTTGCTGAAGGAACTTTTTATCCCCTCACTTAATAGCCAGCGAAAAAGCCAAAATTGTTGATACTTTTATAAATTTTTTTAATTTTTTACAAAACTTTGCTAAATGTTGTTAATAACGTTGAATATGCTTTTATTTTCAAATCTTAGTAATAGGTATAAATACTAAGATTACTATTAGCTTTGCTATTCACTTTTCAATGTTCTTATTTGAAGGAGTATTTTATCCCCTCACTTAATAGCCACGGAGAATGACCAAAATTAGTAATTTATTTTTAATTTTTTTAATAAGTGATATTTACCCCTTCACTAATAACGGGGCAAATTAATGGCAGACCGTCCAAATAATTTCAAAATTTAAAATAATTTTTCACAAAATAAAAAAGTAATTCATCATATAATGATGCAATTACTTAAAAAATTGGTTATTACTATTATAAATTTTGGCCACAATATTACTTAATATAAAAATAAAACGATAACCAATAAAACATTTGGTTATCGTTTTAGATTAATTAGCTTTTATATTCAATTGAGGTGCATAAGTTCAAGAAAATCATCAGCAATTGATAAATTGTAGCTTTGTTTATCCTCCTTCATTAATGTTGGATTAATAAAGATTGTTGTCGTTTTCTGAATTGGATCATCTGGTATGCTACGATATACTATCATAACCAAATTATTAAGATCAATTGCGAAGTCATATCCCAGAACAGATAAATCTATAAATGCTCTAGGAATATCATGTAATTTACATTCACCTGATGATATATCATTTTCTTTAAATCCATTTTTTAAGGTTTTTGTCTCTTTTATCCTTAATGAACAGTCATAGTTTTCCATTTCCTTAATTTTGTTAATAATCATATTTGATTCTTTAGCGTGAATCAAACGATCATCCAATTTTCTACACTCGGTAATACTTTTATTATGTAATAATTGCATTTTAATTTCTCCTCCTTATTTTCGATATTATTCTAACATTTTGTTTATTAAAATTTGTCGAACGGAGTCGAGACATTATCATTATTTCATATAATCAATTCATCTATGACAAAATCAAATAAATAGATATTAGAAGTAATTAAACATCCTCATTGTTTGTAAGAAGTACAATATTAGAGAAAAATACATAGATTTGGATATATACTAACCATAAGTTTATTTAATACATTGCATACCAAAAGATAGTAACATATTTTATCTGCTTTTATTAAATACAAACACTTTGCTAAACAAATAATTCAATATTAAAACAATACCTTGATTAAACAACTTGATAATATTAGCTTCAAAATGAAATAATGCTACAAAAATAAACATACTAATCATTTCTATGATTAATGTACTAATTCTAGCAAGATAAAAACTACAGGCTTCTTTTAAAACTCCTTTATAATCGCTTAAATGAGATTCAAATACATATTTCTTATTTGTTATATATGCAAATGTAACAGCAAGTATCCAACTTAATATATTAGATATCTGATAATTTATATGTAATGGATTAGCAAATATATAATAAGTACTCAAGGATACTATTGTTGTTCCAATGCCCATTATAATATACATAATCACTTCTCTAGTTATCTTTTTCATATTGAATAACATCCTTCACAATATAAATAGGCCTTTGTTTAGTTTCGATATATGTACGTGCTAAATATTCACCTATAATACCTAATAATATCATTTGGATACCACCAATAAATAATATTAGACAAACAATTGTTGCATATCCAGAAATACTAATACCAATTACAAGTTTTTGAATGATAACAACAATCATATAAATTATGGAAACCAATGCTGCAATTAGTCCAATGTAAGTTGCTATTTTCAACGGTGCTGTTGTAAAGCTAATAAAACCGTCAATAGCATATAAAAATAATTTTTTAAAATTCCATGAAGAAGTTCCTGCATTTCTATCTTGAACATTATAAGGCATATAGTAGGTATTATAACCTATCCATGAAAATATTCCTTTTGAAAAACGATAATATTCTTTCAATTCAACTATAGAATCTACAACATATTTCCTAAAAGTTCTAAAATCTGATGCATTTCTTTCAAAATGGATATCACTAATCTTATTAATAGAAGCATAAAACATGGATTTACATGCAACCAGTAATTTTGATTCTTTACGTACATCTTGATAGCAAGCAACAGCATCATAATTTTTATTGAGTTCTAGAAAATTAACCATTTCCAATACATATTTTGGATCCTGTTGCAAATCCGCATCAATAACAGTAACATAGTCACCGCATGCTTTCCTTAAACCTGCTAACATTGCTGCTTCTTTTCCGAAATTTCTTGAAAAATTTATTCCAATTATCTTTTCGTCTTTATTATTGATATATACTTCTCTAATTTTTTCATAAGTTTTATCAATACTACCATCATTTACAAAAATATACTCAATATCCATATTGATATATTTTTTACTAAAAACTTCCTGACAACGATTATAAAATGCTTCAGTATTTCTTTCTTCGTTATAACAAGGTATTACTAAACTAACTATCATTATTTAAATTTTCCTTTTTTTAAATTTCTATCAGACATCAATTATCTCCTCGTATTTTTTGATAAAAAAGTCTAACAACATAATTTTATCATAAACGGGCCTACTAATTCAATATGGTTTCAATAACCTTTCATACTATTTTTTAGCTATTTGTTACTATTCACAGCTTTTTTTATTTTTTATAAACAATATGTTTATATACTTTTCAAAAAAGATAACTAAATCATATAATGAGCTTGAAACCAAAGTACAATCTTCACATGTTAATATCTCATATTCATTCATGTAATACGAAGGTTGCTTTTTAAACTATTCTTTCACTTACATTTTTAACGATTTATTTAATCTCTTTCTTATCAATATCAATTTCTAATTGATTGTCGTTCCATGTCTAGTTATTTGTTTGTTTTTTTGCTGTCTCTTATAAATGCCTTATACCAAAAGCATCGACCATCTGTATAGAAACTATAAAGATATACAGAATCAATAATGTGCAATAACTAAAAAGAAGGGCAGCGACATTGTTATGCTGAATAAGCTCCTACTGGAAACTTGTCATGGTAAAAACCCAATGAGGCACGATATTTAGGAAAGCACTCTTTAAAAGTAACGCAAAATTTGTCAGAGAATCAAACACAGTGTTTTGCCATTTTGGGCAATAGAAAATAGGATAGGATAATAGGATAAATCTGACGTTGCAAAATTAACATTGCAGTGCTATAATATTTTTGCTTTATTTGTATATTAGAAAATTTGAGAAGGTACACAATTGCAAAGTGTACTCATATTCTCATATGAGAGAAAAATAATTTGAAAGAAAATCGTGATACATTCGTTTACGCGACATAATATCGGTTGAGGAAGGAAGATCTAAAGATGGTCATATCCATTCGGAATTGATTCTTGTTGTGTTGGCATTTGTGTTTTTCTTTTAACTATTACACACACCACTATTTGTATATTTACAGATGTTCACATTTATTATTTATCTGATATCTAACCGCAATTTATGAAAGTGGTTTCATAGAAAAATAAATTATTTGAAAAAAGGGAGGAACTATAAATGGGTACAGGATTGCTAATGATTTACAAGGAAAAAACTAAAAAAGAATGGAAAATTGCTTTTCTCGCTACAGTCATAATTGGTTTTTTAGTTCATACATATATGTTTACTAATTCATTGCTAAACCATGATGCACTATATAATCTTTATAGTGATCAAAACATGGTCGGTTCAGGACGCTGGTTCCTATCTATCGCCTGTGGGTTAAGTTCTTATTTTAGCCTGCCCTGGGTAATAGGTGTAATTTCAATACTTTTTATTTCACTTACCTCAGTTGTTGTTGTAGACATTTTTAACGTAAAAAATCCGATTGTGATCACAATAATAAGTGGATTATTGGTAACATTTCCAGCAATCACAGAAACATTTTTCTTTGAATTTACGGCAGATGGATACATGGTAGCTATGTTTCTTGCTGCACTGTCTGTACGATTTTCCATCATTAATTCAAAAAAGAAAGGTGTTTGCTTTTCTATTATCTTTATTTGTCTTTCTTGTGCAATCTATCAAGCTTATGTATCTTTTGCACTCATGCTTGCCATTTCATATTTTATTGTAGAAGTACTAGAAAATCGTCATTCACTAAAGACTTATCTTTGTTGGATTCGAAATCAATGCATCATTTATATTGCGGGAATGATAATATATTATATTATATGGAAAATATGCTTATCTGTACAATCCTACGAAGCTGCATCTTATATGGGCATGGATTCACTAGGAATAAGTATTCACAGCATTTTGCTAGCAGTTTACCAGTCCATACGAACCATTATCTTCTTTTTCATTGAATATAATTTCATTGAACACGGTCTTACTGTATATACAACATTGAATCTCATTTTCTTGATTACATTGGCATTAATTGCAATCTTTGCCATCATGAAGAGTAAACTTTATCAAAGAAAAATGGATTTACTTTTATGTGCACTTGCCACAATAATAACACCTTTTGTAATCTGCATTTGGTATTTTGCGTCAAGTGATGTTACATACAGTGCTCGAGAGGAACAAAGCATTTGTCTTATCTTTATCCTTGCAGCAGTTTTAGCGGAACGATGGCTTACACCTAAATGGAGTTCTGCAGTAGGAATAATTTTGGCTGCTATAATCATAAATAATAGTGTAACTGCCAACGTCTTTTATTATTATATGAACCGTTGCAACCAAAAAACATATGCCACTGCAATAGAAATCTCTACACGTGTTCACGAACTGGATGATGGAACGATTACTTCCATTGTTATTATAGGAGGGTTGGATACTTGGAGTGATGAAGATTATCTTGATTCCAGTGTTTTAGGATCGCTCGGAGTATTGAAATCGGTAGATGAAAACTTGCTAACAAGTCAAAACTATGTGGCATTGTATTTAAAAAACATAATTGACTTTGAGTTAGCTTATTATGTCGAAAATTCAGATGTTGAAATGCCTACAAGAGGGAAAAAAGGAACCGAGCCAGTTTCAAATGGGTGGACGTTAGATTTTCCACTTTTATCTGATGAAGAAAAAATTGCTTTGTTAGAAACGGAAGAATATCAATCTATGTCTTGTTACCCATCTTCTAATTCCATTGTTAGGATTGGAGATTCTATTATTATAAAACTATCTGAGCCACTGTGACCTAGAAACCTATTTGGGCCCTATACTATATCATTGATGCAAACAATAACCCTTCCTGAACTGATGGAAGCACGTCTATGATAGAATCATGACATCTCATGCTTTTTATCCGCTTTATGTTATTCTGTCGGAAACTTCGTTGGTAAACAAATATTGTTCGTACTGATATTGTTTTCCACGACAAATGGAAGATGCAATAGAACGTAACAGACAATATGAATGATAGAGGGACTATCTCTGCCACTATTTAATACATGCGTTTTACATCTATATTTAAAATTATCACCATCTTCTATGACAAAATTTATCAATAAAATAGATCTTGAAAGAGAAAAATAAGTCAATTTTATGTAAATATATAATGGGAGAAGAATATATTATTTTTTGATGGACTCTGATAAGCTACAGCGATAATATGAAACTTGCACGCATTGATTATAATCACTGCATGCAATATTGAGGATTCTCAAATCAATATATTATATCATTTAAACCAAATAATAAAGCACCAGATTATTTTCGAGCTAATCCAGGTGATAAATCAGAGTGAATTGAACAATTATAAAGAATAAACTATCTCAGAGTAGAACACAACCCATGAATGTTCACTGGACATTGGAGAAGGGATATTTGACAATGTAATTGCAAGTCGCAATTTGAAAGATAATTGCACATACTCATCTTGTTTACCTTGATTTTTCACACATATTCTCGTATTATATTTTTACTTGTGTATTTTCCTATTGTATTCACAAAATATCCGTCGCTCCAAAATTCTCCATCTTAAAGTTATTTTTTACTTCAGGATGTTGAGCAAATATGCGTTTTGCGATTATACATTTTCACATGTGTTATGATTTGAGTTGGACTATGTTTAGATGTTGATTGGATAAGAAAATGTACATGATCCAAATCAGCCCATATTTCCAAAAATCTTATACAATCATATCTAGCATCAATTCCGTTGCATATTTGTTTAAACACTCATTAAAACCATCTGAAATAACTATACCATGATATTTCGTCGAACATACAAAATAAACAAGATTAGATATATTATGTGAATTATATATATACTCTCTGTCATTTGCAAAAAACCACCAGCCTAGCTGGTGGTTTTGCATGTGCGGGCATAGCCTTGCTCCCAAAGCCATGTCTAAAGACATTCCATTAGCCATGCGGCTATCGCATGCACTTTTCGACCCTCAAGGGTCTCTTACATCAGCGCCCTTAAAAGGGTCGTCGTCAAAACTAGGTTGCTCGAATTGTTGATCTTCTTTCAATTGATTCTGGATATACTGTTGAATCTTCTTTGTATTTTTACCTACAGTGTCAACATAATATCCTCTACACCAGAATTCTCTGTTTCGGTACTTGTATCTCGCATTTGCCCATCTTTGGTAGATCATTTGCGAACTCTTACCTTTCAAAAATCCCATAAATCCTGAAACACTCATCTTAGGTGGTATTTCAATTAGCATGTGCACATGATCTACACATACCTCTGCTTCAATTATGTTGACACCTTTCCATTCACATAATTGTCTCAAAATCGCACCTATTTCTACTCTTCTTGAGTCATAAATGCCATACGTCTGTACTTTGGTGCAAATACAACATGGTATTTACAACACCACTTGGTATGTGATAAACTATGTAAGTCATTTGAATAATTATTAAGAGAGGAGCATTTATATACTGTAGTAACATTATCACTACGCTGAAAGCTTATAGTAACCCCTAGCCTAGCTAGGGGTTTTATTGTTCCAATCACCCCCGATGTTATTAAATAACATCGGGCACCACACCACAATCGGTGGGAAAATGCCCAAAGGTTATGTTATATCCGAGTAGAGGATATTACATAACCTATTATAGTACTGAGAATATGACAAAGACAATTAAAAAGATAGAAACTAAAACAAAATTGTTCAAATGAAAAATTTGCAACTCCAAGTTATCTTAAATTACCACTATTTTGTGCTTTAGTTATATTTTTTGAAAAATTAAAGAAGCTAGGAAAAGATCCGAGCTATCTTTAGGTGAGTTAATAAGAATGGTTAGGAAAATAATTCAACATATAAATGCAATTTGATTACAGAAATCGGAACCAAGGTTTAATTAAATAAAATTACATCGATATTTCTTGAATATAATACCTAAGGCATGAAAAGTTATGGATTAACCATATAGTTAACATATTTATTCTCTCCATGTTTCAAATACTATATTAATAACTTTCTCATCCTTATTAATATCAAATTTACGTGACCAAAAACACGGTGATTTAACGATTATATTCCAATCATCCATTGTCATTGTATGGGGTGATGCTCCCTCAGGACGTTCTCTATCTATAAGTCTCATATGACCTATTAAACTACGATAAGGATGATATATTTGATCTTTAAATGGTGAATTTACTATAACTGTTCCTAAAAACATTTCATCAGAGCAACAAGTGAATTTAATGAATCTTTCAATAAACTCCCTTTGTGATATGACATATTTTGCACAATCATATGTAATTGAAAACCATTGTTGACATTTACATAACTGATAATCAATACTCTTTAATCTATTGATTTTTAGTTTTCTTTGGATGAACTCTGATATAATATCTAGTCCTCTAGAAATATATTTATTGTAATATCTGATAGGCAAAAAGAAATAATATCTATTTAAACCATTGATACCAGAATAAACGTTACGTAATGCTATAAATTGTTTGTTAGGATTATCATCAAAGAATTGAAATATTTCTTCATTCTTTTTGATTTGTAAATCTTGTCCAGATAATAAATGAAAGTAACTATAATGAGTACCTGAATCTAATGCTGCTTCCAACAGCTTTAATTCGCATTCTACCATAGTAGAATGTCCCCAATATACATTCATTCTTTCAATAAAGACAACATGACTTTTATTACAAATGCCTTCAAATTCTTTTTGATTAAATTTAGACTTTTTATCTATATGAATATATATATCATTTCTTTCATTATCTAACATTATTAATAACTTTCTTAATATGTCAAATTGACAATGAGCCATAATGAGGATAGCAAATTTAGGTTTACTATTTGAATAACAGTACATATAAAACCTCCAAAATAAAGTAATAATTATTTATAACTAATATCCAACCTAATTTATAAATGTCCCATGACGAATAATCTATTTTAAATTTTAAATACATCACTAAAATTCCAATCATTATTTTTAATTCGATATTTCAAACTATTCCACTTAACTTTTATGAATTGATAATTCAATAATTTCCACTTATTAGTTGATTTTAACAATTTCATAGAATCATTATTTATATCAACAAACTTATTAGGAATAATATAAAATGCATTATTACTTTTTAATTGATTCATCATTTTGCGTTTTTGCAAATGTACATAAGGAAATTCTTTTTCATGTATTTCACCATTAAGCATATACATTTGATAAATACATGAGTTTTCCCATTTGAAAATTGAATTATTTATATGATCATTTTCATATCTTCTTTTTTCAATATCATAATGAACTAATGTAAATACTGTTTTGTATGGATTAACATCGGCACCATCATTATTCAACATGATGGAATTTCCTGATTGAATATATATTTCATTAATATTATCTGGCAACCATTCATCAAATCCAAGACCAATATCTGATGAAAATACTTCACGATATCTATGTTTTCCATTTAACTTAGACATGAACATTGTATTATTTTTATATGTGTTTCTATATAAAGTTAGATGACCCAAAGAATATATTTTATCGTACTTGTTTAACATATCATTAGTTACAAAATGATTGAGATTACCAAATATTTGATCCAAATCACAATGTCCCCACCAGTCATATTCTTTTATATATTCTGAAAATATATATCCATAAGCACATTTATAATCACATAGCTTTTGTGGTTTATTTAATGTAATAGGAAAATCAAATTTAGATTGTATAAGTTCTTTACATTGTTCAAAATTCATTTGAATCAAATTTACATTATCAGGTATGTTATAAGCATCACTATCATCAGTAAAAATAAGCCATGTATAATCAGAATTTATTTCACATGATTGAGCAAATAGTTCAAAGTAATGAGGTAAATGTCCAAAATAAGCAACTATAATTGCAATCTTCATGAAGTGATTTTGTCAAGTAGACAATTTAAATAATTAAAATGATTTGCTATT